>JAJYDH010000244.1 GCA_021777685.1 Planctomycetota bacterium
GGGAGCCACCCGGGGTCGACGATCCCGGCGACCAGCCAGCCCGAATGCTCCTCGAACGAGAGCCAGAGCCCGGGACCGCCCCGGCCGGGCCGGATCAGCTCGACCAGGAACCGCTTGGCGCCCGGCTGGACCTCGCCGACGGCCAGCGGCGTCCCGGCCATCGAGCGCCCCTGGAGCAGCAGCGTGAGGAAGTCGCGGTCGATGAAGTGGCGGACCTCCTCCTCGACCGAGTGGAGGTGGGCCAGGTGCTTCCGGGCCGCCTTGCCGTGCCCGGTCCGGATCGCCTTGCGCTCGGCCCTCCGGAGCTTGGCGAACAGCTTGGGCACCGTCCCCGAGTGGAACCCCGGCTTGAGCAGCCGGGCCATCGTCTCGCCGTGGTGGCCGATCACCACCGGCTTGAGGGTCCTCGGGCGGTTGGCCTCGTAGAGCCGCCAGTTTTCCTTCAGCTCCCAGACCAGGAACCCGAAGATGCCCGGGATCAGCCCCAGGATCGTCACGGCGATCGGCCGCCCCAGCTCCGTGCCGAACAGGCCGACCATCAGGGCCTCGACCCGGAAAAGCTGGGTGATCATGATCTTGTGCGAGACCGTCACCACCGGAAAATGCTTGATCGGGTTGACCTGCGGCTCGACCAGCAACGTCACGGCGAACCGGACGACGTAGGCGATCAGGAACCAGACCACCCCCACCACCGCCTTGGCCGCCAGGACGAGCGGCCCCTGGCCCCCTCGGAACCGGAGCCACTCGTCGACGGTGTAGAGGACCCGCTCGACCGCCTCCAGGACCCGCTCGAACGACTCCATCACCAGCCGGAACAGGCCCGGCAGGAAGCTGGAGACGAGCCAGGCCCACGACCGGCCGAACGAGTCGAGGGCCATCTCTTCGAGGTCGCGGCCGGCGCGGGTGGTGAGCAGGAGGCTCGTCGCCAGGAAGACCAGGCCCGAGGCGGTGATGGCCTGCGCCGGCCGGACGGTCTCGGGCCGGAGCGCCCAGGCGACCAGCGAGAGGGTCAGCGGCACGAGGATGGCCCGGCAGAAGAGCCGGAAGGAAGGGCTCGCCAGGATCGCGCGGACCCAGGCCAGGCGGAGGAGCCAGGTCGGCACGCCCACGACCACGTCGCGGGCCAGCTCGTAGCCCCGCCGGAGCCCCCGGCCGAAGGCAGACCGGAAGTCGCGCGAGGCGATCAGGAACAGCGCCAGGGTCCCCACCGCCCCGAAGACCGGCGGGGTCAGGAGGTGGACGTGGGCCTTGAACAGCAGATACGCCAGCGGGCCGACGATGTGCTGCAACCCTTCGAGGATCACCGCCGCGCCGCCGTAGGGCAGGACGAGGTAGACGGTGAGGGCCCGGCCCGTCCGGGTGCCGAACGCCAGGGCGCTGAGCCTCTGGAGGGCCCGGAGATAGACCTCCCCTCGGCGGTAGACGCCGTCCATCGCGATCGCCAGGCGGTCGTTGGCCTTGAGCAGCCGGTCGCCCCCGAAGAACTCGGCCGGGCCGGCCAGGTCGGGCAGCTTGCGGTTGTTCCGCGAGAGGGCGTCGCGGAGGTCGCCCATCGCGAGGAAGCCGTGGCGGACCACGCGGTCGAGCAGCTCCTCGTCGATCTTCTGGAGGGCCACCCCCTCGGGCAGGTCCCGGGCCGAGAAACCGGTGTCCTGGAGGGCCCGGCCGATCTCGGGCCGGAACCGGTCGCGGAGCCGCCCCTCGGCCCGGTGGACCGCGTCGGCGAGCAGGCGCGAGAACCGGCCCCGGTCGGCGTCGGGCAGGCGGGCCGCCGCCAGGTGCTTCGCCGCGCCCCGGAGGTGCTGGACGATCAGCACCTCCTCGTGGTGGGGGAGCAGCCGCTTGACCGGACGGCGGCCGAACGAGCAGGCCCACTCGACGAGGTCGACCGCGTAGAACGGCCGCTCGTGGTCGACGCAGACCTTCTGGAGGTCGTAGAGCAGCCGGGCCTCGGCCGTCCAGAACCCCCGCGAGCTGCGCTCCAGCGGCGCGGCGAGGGCCTTGCGCCACTCGCGGAGGGCGACGTCGTCGAACTGCAAGGCGGCCTTGAGCCGGCCGGCGAGGCGGTCGATCGCGTCGCGGGCCGCCGACCGGGCCTGGCCGGCCAGGCTCGACCCGGCCAGCCTCGCCGCCCGCGTCCGGAGGATCGCCGCCCGGACGAGGTTTCCCCGGTCCGAGGCCCGGTCGGCGCGGGCCAGGAGGCTCCGATAGCGGGCCCCGGAGGGGGCCTCGTGCTCGTCCTCGGCGTCGTCCGGTTCCCGCTCGTCGACCGGCTCGCGCGGGGGCGCGGCGGAGTCGGCCGCGCCCGGGAGCCGGGTCGAGGCCAGGAGGGAGTCGAAGTCGAGGTCCTCGGCGAAGGCCCGCTCGACCGCGTCGTAGTCGCGGATCGCCGGGAAATAGCGGGGGATCAGGTGGTCGGCGAACGCGCGGAGTTCCAGGTAGACCGCCGCGAACTCGACGTAGACGGCCGAGTCGGGGCGGGGGGGCGGGAGCATGTCCTCCTGGCGGAGGACCGACCGGGCCTCCTCGAAGGCCGACGGGTCGATCCGCCTGATCCGCTCTCGGAGGCCCGCCGGGCCGATCGATCCGTCGACGATCCGCCGCTCCAGCTCGACGTGGACCCGGGCGTGGAAGAGCCGCCGCCAGTAGTCGCGGAGCACCTCGGCCGACGTCCGCTCGGCCAGCTCGTCGGCCTCGGGCTCGGCGATCAGGATCACGGTCTCCGGCGGGGCCTCCCCGTCGATCAGCCCCAGCTCGTCGCGGTCGACGACCTTCAGCGCCGCCTCGCCGCCGATCGTGTAGGTCAGGCGATGGGGGACGCGGAAGAGGACCGTCGGCAGCCCTCGGTCGAACTTGATCGCCCGGCGGACGATCCGGCCCGGGACCACGAACGCGGCCGGCTCGACCTCCCGGACGACCCTCGCCAGCTCGGAAGTCGTCAACGCCTGCCGGACGTCCGCCACCACCGCCCTCCTCGTATTCTGGTCTCGCCGGGCCGTCGCCCGGCCATCGGATCGTAAACCATGCCGGCCCCGGATGCTACTCGACCCGCCTCACGTCCCGTCGAACAGCGGGACGAACCGCCTGAGCTTGAGCGTCAAGGCGTCGGCCAGGGCGACGGGCTCGGGGAAGAGGTCGTCGGTCGTCCCGGCGAGCTGGAACGCCATCGCTTCCTGCCCGAGGTTGACCCGGATCAGCCCGAGCGGCACGACCCGCGAGCGGTTCGAGGGGGCCAGGGCGGCCTTCATCAGGGCGTCGTCCTCCGCGCCGATGGGCTCGGGGGTCAGGGCGACGACGGTCAGGCCGATGCTCCCGAACCCCAGCCGCCGGCCCGGAGGGAACCGGCCGTTGACGGCCATCGCCAGCCGGTCCAGGAACGCCCGGTAGTCCTTCGAGGACCCCGACAGCCCGACGTCGACCGGCTGGCGGACCACCGCCACGACCCCCCGGGCCCGGCCGATCAGCGGTAGCCAGTGGAGCCGGACCGGCCGCCAGTAATACCGGAGGACGTCGAGCGGAGGAGTGCGGAACTCCTCCCCGGCCTCCTCGCGGACCTTGAGCGGCGCCAGGGCCGAGTCGATCACCTCGAATAGCTGGTCTTCAAGCAAGGCTGGACTCCGCGGCGATGCCGGTCGGGAGAGCACGGGACGACCCGGATACTATCGCGATCCGGGCGGGCGATTAGCAGTCGATTTTCGGAAAAGGCGCGATCGCCCCGCCCTTGATCGACTTGCGGACCGTCATACAATGGTGAGTCGAGGAGATCAAAGGCCATGTCCAGCCCGCGAAAACGCCCGACGCCGGTCAAGCCTCGCGCGGCGAGCACGCTGATGGTCCGGCTCGACGACGAGAGCAAGACCTTGCTCGCGGAGGCGGCGAGGCTCCGGGGCCTCAGCCTGAGCGATTACGTGCGGACGGTGACCGTGCCCCAGGCACGTCGCGAGGTGCTCGCCGACCGGGAGCAGACCCTGGCGATGACCCCCGACGAGCAGCTCGCCTTCTGGAACGCTCTCGCCGGGCCGCCGACTCTCACCGAGGCCCAGGAGCGTCTGGGGGGCCTGATGAGGGGCGAGGTGTGAGCGGGGTCCAATTCCCCGACGGGTTTCGGCTCGAACCGCTCCGCCGCGAACACCCTCGCAAGACCTTCCGGTCGGGCCAGGCCGAGGTCGACAATTGGCTCGCGACCAGGGCGCTCCAGCACCAGGAGAAGCACCTCTCGGCGACTCGGGCCCTGCTCGACTCCCGGGGAACGGTGGCGGGATATTACACGCTGGCCACGGGCCAGGTCGACTTCTCCGACCTTCCCGAGGAGATCGCCCGACGCCTCCCGCGCCGACAGTTACCGGTCGCGGTCCTGGCTTGGCTGGGAGTCGGCGAGGAATTCCAGGGGCGAGGGCTCGGCCGCCTTCTCCTGGCCAAGGCGCTCCGGGACTGCCACGACGCCGGCCGGACCTTCGCCTTCATCGCCGTCGTCCTCGACTGCGTCGACGACAACGCCAGGGCCTTCTACCGGAGATTCGACTTCCAGGAACTGCCGGGGCATCCGTACCGGCTGTTCTTGAGCGTCCAGAGGCTTGAGGCCATGATGAAAGGCGATTGAGAGGGCGGGAGGCCGGGTGCGGGTGGCCGAGTCGGAGGGCCGGGCGATGCGACCTCTGCGGGTGCGGTTCACGGTGCGCCGGATCATGGCCCTGACCGGCCTGCTGGCGGTCGGCCTGGCGTTCCTGCGCCATGCGGCGACGCACTGGGGGCCGGGCGAGGTCACGACCCTGGCCCTGACCGTCCTGCTGGCCACGAACGTCCTGGCCTGGTTTCAGGGTGCCCGTTGGCAGGTCTTCTGGGTAGGGTTCGGGCTCTGCGGCTGGGCCTTCCTGATGTTCTCCCTCAATTCGTCGCTGTCCGAGCACCTGCCAACGACCTGGCTCCTCGATGACCTTCATGGTCGGTCCTGCGTGAACCGCTCGGACCCGGTGTATGACTATGACTTCTGCGGCGCCTCCGACTCGTCCGCACACGCCGCCGCGTTCCGGCGGGCGGGCCAGTCGGTCCTCAGCTTGTTCTTCGCGCTCCTGGGCGGCTCTGTGGCGATCGTTCTGGTCCCGAAGAAATCGGAAATCGCGCGGCTTCCGGATGGTTAGGTGCTGGGCCCCGGGTGGCGGGATGGGAACCATCCTTGCCGGTCGGCTACACTGTTCGAACCATGAACGCATCCGATCTCCTGCAACCGACCGAGCACGGGCTTTACTGCGAGGAGGGCGACTTTCACGTCGACCCCTGGCGGCCGGTCCCCCGGGCGGTGGTGACTCATGCCCATGCGGACCATGCCTGCTGGGGTTGCGGGCGTTACCTGACCTCGGCCGAGGGGGAGCGGGTGCTCCGCGTCCGGATGGGGCGGGAGGCGGTCATCGACGCCGTGGCCTATGGCGAGGCGGTTGATGTCGGCGGGGTCCGGGTCTCGCTGCACCCGGCGGGGCATATCCTGGGGTCGTCTCAGGTCCGGCTGGAGCACCGGGGGCGGGTCTGGGTCGTCTCGGGCGACTACAAGGTCGAGCCCGACGCGACCTGCTCGCCGTTCGAGCCGGTCCGGTGCCACGCGTTCGTGACCGAGTCGACCTTCGGTTTGCCGATCTACCGATGGCCCTCGCAGCAGGCCGTCTTCGACGAGATCAACGCCTGGTGGCGATCGAACCGCGAGGCGGGCAAGGCGAGCCTGCTCCTGGCCTACGCGCTGGGGAAGTCGCAACGGCTGCTCTCGGGGCTCGACCCGTCGATCGGGCCGATCTACACGCACGGGGCGGTCGAGAAGCTGAACCGCGCCTACCGCGAGACCGGCATCGACCTGCCGCCGACGTCCTACGCCGGGGCGGCCGAGAAGGGCAAGAGCTGGGCCGGGTCGATGATCGTGGCCCCGCCCTCGGCGCAGGGGACGCCCTGGGCCCGCAAGTTCGGCCCGGTGTCGTACGCCCTCGCCTCGGGCTGGATGACGATCCGCGGGACCCGGCGGCGGAAGGCGGTCGACCGGGGGTTCGTCCTCTCCGACCACGTCGACTGGCCCGGCCTGCTCGGGGCGATCGAGGCCACCGGGGCCGAGCGGGTTCTCGTCACCCACGGATACTCGGCCGTCGTCGTCAAGTGGCTCCGCGAGAAGGGGCTCGACGCCGACGTCATCCTCACCCGCTACGAGGGGGAGCGCGACGACAAGGGAGCGGAGGAGGGCGAGGCGGACGAGGAGACCCCGCCGGCTGAAGGTGAGGAACTCTCATGAAAGCCTTCGCCGAGCTCTACACTGCCCTCGACGAGACGACGAAGACCGGCGAGAAGGTCGAGGCGCTGACCCGCTATTTCGCCCAGGCCCGGCCGGCCGACGCGGCGTGGGCGGTCTATTTCCTGATCGGCCGGAAGCCGAAGCAGGTGGTCCCCTCCAAGAAACTCCGCGCCTGGGCGGCCGAGGCGGCGGGCGTTCCCGACTGGCTGTTCGACGAGTCCTACGACGCCGTCGGCGACGTGGCCGAGACCGTCGCGCTGCTCCTGCCGACGCCCGACCGGTCGAGCGACCTGCCGCTGAGCCATTGGGTCGAGGATCGCCTGTTGCCCCTCCGCGACGCCGACGAGGCGGCCCAGCACGCGGCGATGATCGACGCCTGGCGGTCGATGGACCGGACCCAGCGGTTCGTCTGGAACAAGCTCATCAGCGGCGGCTTCCGCGTGGGGGTCTCGCAACAGCTCGTCACCCGGGCCCTGGCGAGGGTCAGCGGGGTCGAGGCCGCGATCGTCGCCCACCGCCTGATGGGCGACTGGGAGCCGACGCCCGCCTTCTACGACCGGCTCCGGATGACCGACGCCCGCGACGCCGACCACAGCCGCCCCTATCCGTTCTGCCTCGCCCACGCCCTCGAAGGCCCCCCGGAATCCCTCGGAGCCATAGAGGACTGGCAGGCCGAGTGGAAGTGGGATGGCATCCGCGCCCAGCTCATCCGCCGGCGGGGGGACACGTTCCTCTGGACCCGGGGCGAGGAACTCGTCACCGACCGCTATCCCGAGCTGGCCACGCTCGGCGCGTTCCTGCCCGAGGGGACGGTCCTCGACGGCGAGATCCTGCCGTGGCTCGACGGGTCGCCCCTGCCGTTCGCGCAGCTCCAGCGGCGGATCGGCCGCAAGACGCTCGGCAAGACGATCCTGGCCGAGGTCCCCGTCGTCCTGATCGCCTACGACCTGATCGAATCCGGGGGGAAGGATATTCGCGCCGAGCCCTTCGAAAGCCGCCGATCCGGCCTCGCGAGGCTGGTCGAATCGGTCAACCTGCCCGATCGGCTGATCCTCTCGCCGACCGTCGAGGCGACCTCGTGGGAGGGCCTGACCGAGGCCCGCGAGGGGTCGCGCGACCGCCAGGCGGAGGGCCTGATGCTCAAGCGGCGGGGGTCGCCCTACCACGTCGGCCGGAAGCGGGGCGACTGGTGGAAGTGGAAGGTCAACCCCTTCACCGTCGACGCCGTGCTGACCGCCGCGCAGCGGGGGAGCGGCAAGCGGGCCAGCCTCTACACCGACTACACCTTCAGCGTCTGGGACGACGCCGGCAAGCTCGTGCCGATCGCCAAGGCCTACTCGGGCCTGACCGACAAGGAGATCGCCCGCGTCGACGCCTTCGTCCGCCGCCACATGGTCGAGAAGTTCGGCCCCGTCCGCACCGTCAAGCCCGAACTCGTATTCGAGCTGGCCTTCGAGGGCATCCAGCGCTCCACCCGCCACAAGTCCGGCATCGCCGTCCGCTTCCCGAGAATCCTCCGCTGGAGGGACGACAAGAAGCCCGAGGAGGCCGACACCCTCGAAGGCATCCGGGCCATGCTGCCGGGCGAATGATGTGTTTTTTTAAATATGCTGATATCAAATTTAAGATTTCAGATCTCAAATTGCCGGCGACCGTCTTCATTCGAGAGGCCCCGCGTCAGACCTCCGCCGCCACCGCGACCTTGCCCCCCCGCATCGCCGAGGCCCACCGGCCGACCGCCGCCAGGAGGATGATCGCCACCAGGCCGAGCAGCATCGCCGTCAGGCCGATGTTGAGCCACCCTTTGAGGGCCGTGGCGGGATTCTTCGTCATCGCGTGGAACTTGCCGGTGATCTGCATGATCCCGGCGGTGGTCGTGGTCGTGGCGACGAAGGCCATCGGCACCAGCGTCACCGGCGCGTAGCGGGCCCGGCCGGCGTTGACGATCACCGTCGTCGCGACCGCCAGCGCGATCACGGCCAAAAGCTGGTTCGCCACGCCGAACATCGGCCAGATCGTCTCGACCGAGCCGGTCAGGATGAAGTAGCTCCAGCCGAAGACCACCAGCGCCGTGGCGAAGACCGACGACGAGGGCCGGTCGAGGTCCCCCAGCGGCCTCCAGAGCTTGCCGAGGAACTCCTGGACCAGGAACCGGCCGATCCTCGTGCCGGTGTCGATCGTGGTCAATATAAAGAGCGCCTCGAACATGATCGCGAAGTGATACCAGTACTTCACCAGCCCATCGAACCCCGGGAGTGCTTTCGAGAAGATCCGCGCCATGCCGACCGCCAGCGTCACCGCGCCGCCGGTCCGGCCGTGGAGCGACTCCTGGACGTCCGCCTCCATCTTCACCAACTCGCCGCCGTCGTGGTCGACGTCGAGGGCCCTGAGCGCCTGCTGGAACTGGGGGCGGCGGGCGAGGTCGATGTTGATGTCGTAGTACATCGAATTCGGCAGCGCCGCCGCCGCGATCAGGGCGACGATCCCGACCAGCCCCTCCATCAGCATCGCGCCGTAGCCGATCATCCGGACGTCCCCCTCGCGGTCGACCATCTTCGGCGTCGTGCCCGAGGAGACCAGCGCGTGGAACCCCGAGACCGCCCCGCACATGATGCAGATGAAGACATACGGGAAGATCGGCCCGTCGAAGTACGGCCCGCCGCCCGAGGCGAACTGGTGGTTGACCGCCGGCGCCTGGAGCGTCGGGTTGGCCAGGCAGACGCCCAGGACCAGCAGGGCGATGGTGCCGATCTTGAGGAAGCTCGACAGGTAATCGCGCGGGCAGAGCAACAGCCAGACCGGCAGGATCGACGCCACGAACCCATAGCCGGCGATGGCGTAGGTCGTCGTCTCCTTGCTCCACGAGAAATACGGCTCCAGCCGAGACCCCGGGATCGACGCCCCGAGCACCGTCACCCCCAGGACCGCCAGCGCCCCCAGGATGGACGCCTCGACGACCTTCCCCTTGCGGAAGCGGTACATATACCAACCCACCGCCAGCGCGATCGGCACGGTACACGCGATCGTGAACGCCCCCCACGAGAGATCG
>JAJYDH010000245.1 GCA_021777685.1 Planctomycetota bacterium
GAAGCCAGCGCGGCGACCTTCGCGCCGTTCGCGTCCGACCGGCTGAACGCGGCCACCAGCCGAGCGTCGGGGATCTCGGCGATCGCCCGTGCATGGTATTCGGCGATCATCCCGCAGCCCACGATCCCGAAGCCGTGCGAGGCCATGACGATCCCTTCCAGAACGATGATGGAGGCCGGTGCTGGTGTATCTCAAGTAGGGGACGCTCCGCGTCCCCCGACACTTGATGCCGCCGGTCGAAAGACGGGACACGGAGCGTCCCCAACGAAATCTGATTGGGTAGGGCGTAATCACCACCAGGCTAGGCCGTTTGAGGTTCATCTTGAACCACATATTTCACGCGGACGATCTGTCGCTTCCCGTACCAAATCAAGAAGTCATCGACCTCGAAGTCACTCTCTTCGAAATGAATGATCTTTCCATCGTTCCTGATGGTGAACGTCTCTTTTGGGTTCTTGATGGGGATTTTGTTAATTCCAATTTTGACACCGCCTCCCTCGATCATCCTCCTAACATCAGAGTTAAAATTGACGCCATCGAATTGACATCGCATAAGAAGGGTTTGAAAAGTATAACCCCACCCTGGACCGGTTTCGCTGGATGAAACGACGAATTCTTTCTCCGGGATGATACCTGGTGCGATACCTTTGGCTCGCAATCGGAAAGTTTCTGCAGCCTCTCGCGCGGCCTCCAACCCGTAATATTGAGCAACAATCAAGCTTCCGAGCAAATCCTTGGCATCACGGGGATTTTTCTCGGCGCTCAACCAATGGTCGATCTCCGGCAAGGTCAGGTTTGTAAGAAGCGTGAAGTATTGCCTCATGGGTTCATCAGGCAAGCTCATGATCTTGCCAAATTGCTCGTCTGGAGATTGTGACACTCCGATGTAGTTGTTCAGGCTTTTGCCCATCTTTCGATGGCCGTCGGTGCCGACCAGGATCGGCATCGTCATGGCCACCTGCCCCGGCTGCCCCTGCGACTGTTGGAGGTCCCGGGCGACCAGGAGGCTGAAAAGCTGCTCGGTCCCGCCCAGCTCGACGTCGGATTTGATCTCGACCGAGTCCCACCCCTGCATCAGCGGGTAGAGGCATTCGTGGAGATAGACCGGCTTCGCGGCGGCGATCCGCTTCGAAAAGTCGTCGCGGGCCGAGATCTGGCCGAGGGTCATCCGCCGGGTCAGGTTCAGGACGTCGAGGAACGACCACTTCGAGAACCAGTCGCCGTTGTGGTGGACCTCGGCACGCTCCAGGTCGATGATCTTGCCGACCTGCGTCAGGTAGTCGCGGGCGTTGGCCTCGACCTGCTCCTCGGTCAGGGCCTTGCGGGCCTCGTCCCGCCCGGAGGGGTCGCCGACGAGCGCCGTGTAGTTGCCGATGATGACGACCGCCGTGTGGCCCAAATCCTGGAACTGGCGGAGCTTGCGGAGCGGGACGGTGTGCCCCAGGTGGACGTCGATCCCGGTCGGGTCGATCCCGTACTTGACCCGGAGCGGCGTCCCGGTCGCGACCGACCGTTGCAGTTTCCCGGCGAAATCGGCCTCGGGCGTGATCGAGTCGACCCCCCTCCGGAGGAGTTCGAGCTGTTCGGCTGCGCTGACGGGCACCGAGGGCCTCCCTGGCATCGTCGCGGACGGTCTTCGGGTAAGGGTCCGATTCTAAGGCAGAGTCCGAGGCCCCGGCAAGGTGGCCGCGACGTCGCCCGGCGCGTTAAGATTGGGATGACCACGAAGCCGCCGATGAGCGTCCGCCCGATCATCTTGCCCCCGGGATCGACCCGTCATGCCCGCGAACATGCCCGCGCTTAGCCCGGCCACCGCCTTCGTCGTGGGCTGCATCTTCCTCCTGATCATCGCCTCGATCGTCTCATCCTGGATCTGGGTCATCCTCAAGATCGCGTTCCGGGAACCGGTCCTCCCGCCCAGCACCCCGAGGGTTGTCCCCTGGGGGGCGGGTTCCGTCCTGGCGGCGATCGTGGCCTATTTCGCGGTGATGATCCTGGTGATCGACGCTTACGTCCTCGCGATCCGGCCCGGGCCGCCGGCCGGGGCGGGCAAGTCGCCCGATTTCACCCCGTTCGAGATGATGGGCCTCTCGGCGGCCTACAACCTGGGGACGCTGATCGTCGTGCCCCTGACGCTCGCGCTTACGGCCCGGGCCAGGCCCCGCGACTTCGGACTTGCAACCGACGCCCCGGGCCGGCAATTCACCCTGGGGATGATGGCCTATCCGCTCCTCGCGCCGCTGATCTTCGGGATGATGATCGTTTCGTCGCTGATCTGGAAGCCGGACACTCACCCTCTCGCCAAGGCCATGATGGACCAGTTGACGCCCTCGATGGGCGTCATACTGGCAGTCGCCGGGGCCGTGCTCGCGCCGATGGCCGAGGAGCTGATGTTCCGAGGGGTCCTGCTCGGGTGGCTGACCCGGATCGCCCTGGGACGCAAGCCCTCGATGGATCGGGAGCTCCTCGACGTCGAGCCGCCACCGCCCCTCGTCGAACTCGAATCCCGGACGGAACTTGTCGGCGAGCCGATGGCCTTCGAACCGGGAGAGGGCCCCTATAACCTGTATTCGGCACCGCTCGCCTCGATCACCACATCCATCCCGTTCGCCGATCATGGCGTTGAGGCCTTCGAAAACCTCCGACGGAGCCGGGCCCTCCTGGCGGCGAACGTGGCCGTCTCGCTCGTCTTCGCCGGGATGCATTACAAAGTCTGGCCGACCCCGATCCCGATCTTCTTCCTCTCCCTGGGCCTGGGTTTCCTCTACCAGAGGACCGGCGGCCTGATCGCCCCGGTCGCGCTGCACATGACCTTCAACGGGATCAGCACCCTGCTGATGTTCGTCTCGCTCGGCGCGGCGCCAAAAGCCCCCAACCCGATCCCCCCGCCGGCGGCTCGCGCGATCATCCTGGCCCCGGAAATGACCCGTTGACGCCCCGTCCAAGGTTTGTTACACTTTTCAATCCTCCAGGAGCTAAGGATGACGAGAATTTCTCGTCCGTCATGGCCCTGAGACCCGATCTCGGGATCATCTCCGGGCTCGCCGTTCGAGAAATCTCTCGACTGGCAATGTCGATCATCCGATAAGCCTTGGACTGATGTTTCCGCGATTCGTGCATCTCCGAGCAACATCTGGGTTTGATTTCGATCCTCGATCATCCTCGGGCCGTATGCCCGGGGATCGTCGCGATACCGGCGTCAGGATGATGCCTGGGGGCTGGGGAGACGCGGGTCTCGCCCGGCACCTATGGATTGAGGTGGGTCGGCCCCCTTTTCGGGCCGCCCGCGATCCTTTCGGGAGTCTCCGTTCGATGAGCGCGTCGAATCCCAAGAAGACGGCACCGTTGCATTCTGGCTTCGAGTGGGCGGGCACCGTGGCCCGCATCCGTCGTGGTGGGAAGTCGTCTCGGGCCGGTCGGCGTTCGGCCCTGCTCGGCGTGTTGACCTCGGTCTATGCGAACTCCACCCGGGGAGGTCGCGCCGGCGAGCCCCGGAACGGCACCGACCGCGCCTGAGCCTCCGCCCCGCCATCGTTCGCCAGGCGAACTCCATGCCGCCGACCCGACGCTCGCGAGCGGAGGGCCGGCGGTCTCGGTTTCGAACGGGATGGGGCCCGGCGTCCGGTGATGTGGTAGATTGGTCGGGTCAGATCGATTCGACCGACCGTCCGAGCCGGGGCCGCCCATGCACGCCTTCGACTTCATCCGATCGCCGGGCAAGGCCGGGGTCCGGCCGATCTACGCGGTCTCCGGCGACGACTCGTATCTCCGCGACGAGACGATCGGGGCCATTGTCCGGCTCGCGCTGGGAGGACAGGCCGACGACCTGGCCGTCACCCGGTTCCCGGGAGACCAGGCGAGCCTGGCCGACGTGCTCGACGAGGTCCGGACCCTCCCCTTTCTGGTCAAGCGGCGGATCGTGATCGTAGACGCCGCCGACCCGTTCGTCACCGCGCACCGGAAGGAGCTGGAAGCTTACGCCGAGAAGCCCTCGACGGTGGGGCTCCTTGTGCTCTCGGTGAAGTCCTGGCCGGGCAACACCAGGCTGGCCAAGCTGGTCGAGAAGGTCGGGCAGGCGGTCGACTGCAAGACCCCCGACGAGCGCGAGCTTCCCCCCTGGCTGATCGCCCTGGCGAAGAAGGACTCCGACGCCAAGCTCGAAGACGACGCGGCGAGGCTCCTCGTCGAGCTGGTTGGGCCCGAAGTCGGCCTGCTGGTCTCGGAGGTCGAGAAGCTGGCCGTCTACGTCGGCGAGCGGAAGGTCATCCGCCGCGAGGACGTCGCCCGGATGGTCGGCGCGGGGCGAGTCGAGACGATCTGGCGGACCATCGAGGCCGCGACCACCGGCCAGGCCGGCGAGGCCCTGGTCGACCTCGACCGGCTGCTCGGCTCGGGCGAACCCCCGGTCAAGCTGCTCGCCGGCCTGACGTATTCGCTCCAGAAGCTCCACCACGCCGGCCAGCTCCGCCGGGCCCGCGTCGACCTCAAGGACGCCTGCCAGAGGGCCGGGATCTTCCCTCGCGACGTCGAGAAGACGGCCCGCCAGCATGCCCACCTCGGCCCGAGCCGCGTCGACCAGCTCCCGGGGCTCCTCCTCCAGGCCGACCTCGACCTCAAGGGCGACTCTCCCTTGCCGCCCCGGATCATCCTCGAACGTCTCCTCGTCCGGCTCGCCCGGGAGCGGCGAGATTGAGGACTTCACCCGACCCCGGTCCCGCCGGCCAATGCTCGCCAACCCATGAATCATTGTGTCGAGAAGATCTGCGAGATCGTTGCCCAGGGACGCGACGATCGACGCTCAATCCTTCAGCTTGGTTACAACCTGGGCCGGCTCAGCGAGCTGACCGGCCTGGGCCGCGAATCCTTCTGGGATCGCTGGAAAGATGCCATCGCTGCGTGGGATCTCCCCCAAATTCGCGCCTTGGCCCAGGACTTGCGGAATTTATCCAGTCCCCCCACCACGCCACCGGGAAGCCCAGGCCCGGTCGAAAGCGAGCTCGCATGAGACATCTCCGGCGATCGGCCTTCGTCCGTCTGATTTTCAAGACGGACGGTAACGATCCTGGCTTCCCATCCTAAGCTTGGTGGGAAGGCCCGAAAAGCATCTGGATTTGTTCTTGCCAAAGGTCCCATCAGGCCGGAAAATGTCCGGACAGTCCCCGTCGAGTGTGGACGGCTCCTGGATCTTTCGCCCGAAGTGACTCCCCTGCTCTCCACGATCCCGATCAGGAGTCCGCTCGAATGTCCCCCGAGAATCCTTCGTTGATCCAGCAGATTGAGGCCCGCGTCCGCGAGTCGACGCACGGTCGCATCAGGAATCTGACCGTCGAGGAGATCAAGGGACATCTGATCGTCCGGGGCCAGGTCCCCTCGCATCACACCCGGCAGCTCGCCCTGCACGGGGCGCTGGAGTTGCTCTCCGGCGACCGCTTCTCGGCCATGATCACGGTCGGCTGACCGGCCGATCCGCCCCGACCCGGACCATCCTTCCCCTCCGGCCCGCTCTTGAACTTGAGCGGGCCGTCCCTTTCCATCATAGTAAAGGTGCGATCGACGGGGTCCGCCGTCCGTTCGGGGCGACGGGGCATCGCTCTCGACGTGCGCACCGGGGATGCCGGGCGCCTCTCCCCCGGCAACCGGAAGGGGTCCACTGATGCGACGGATCGGAATCGGGCGGGTGCTGGGATGGGGCACGCTGGCGGTCGTCCTGCTCGTCGGGATGGCGGGCCGGGCGGCGGCCGACTCGGAATCGTGGGACGCGGTCTACGTTGGCGGGGCCAAGATCGGCCACATGCGGATCAGGGTCGCCCCGGTCAAGGACGGCGACCGGCAGCTCACCCGCGTCCTGGTCGACTTCCTCCTCACCTTCAAGCGGGGCAACGACTCCAGCACGATCGAGCTCCAGTACGGAACGATCGAGACGCCCGAGGGGGAGGTTCTCCGGCTCGACACGCGGACCTACGTCAGCCAGCAGGTGATCCGGGTCCACGGCGACGTCATCGACGGCAAGATGAGGCTCAAGATCGAGAACGGCTCGCAGAAGCAGGAGAAGGTGATCCCCTGGACGCCCGACACCTTCGGCCCCTACGGCGCCGAGCTGAGCCTCTCGCGGAAGCCGATGAAGCCCGGCGAGACCCGCAAGGTCAAGACCTTCATCCCCGACCTCAACAAGATCGGCGAGGCCACCCTGACCGCCCGGGGGATGGAGCCGGTGTCGCTCGGCGGGAACGTCAACCGCGACCTGCTCCGGGTCGACCAGGAGATCGCCTTCGAGGACGGCAAGAAGGCCCCCGAGATGAACACGACCCTCTGGGTCGACGAGGGCGGCCAGATCCTCAAGAGCTTCACCGACGCCAACGGCGGCATGGCCACCTATCGGACCACGAAGGAGGCCGCCCTCCGCGAGGGGCCCAAGGCCGACCTGCTCCAGGCGTCCATCGTCAAGCTCGGCCGGAAGATCAGCAACCCGGAGAACAGCCGGGACGTCGTGTACAAGGTCACTTTGGCCGGCGCCGACCCGGCCCAGCTCTTCCCCAACGACGGCCGGCAGACGATCAAGGCGACAGGGGAGGTCGGGGTCGCCGTCCTGGAGGTCAAGACCGCCGGGCCCGATCAACTCGCCGCCGGGCCCGACGGGGTTGACGCCGAGTTCCTCCGCCCCAACGCCCTGATCACCAGCGACGACCCGAGGGTGGTCGCGCTCGCGAGCCGGGCCGTCGGCGCCGCGGTCGACCCCTGGGCCAAGGCCCAGGCCATCACGCACTGGGTCGCCGCGAACCTCAAGGACAAGAACTTCGAGACCACCTTCGCCCCGGCCGACGAGGTCGCCCGGACCCTGGCCGGCGACTGCACCGAGCACGGCGTCCTCACCGCAGCGATGTGCCGGGCGCAGGGCATCCCCGCCCGGGTCACCACAGGGTTGGTCTACGCCACGCACCTGGGCGGATTCGGCTTCCACATGTGGAACGAGGTCTACGTCAACCGCCGCTGGGTCGCGATCGACTCCACCTTCGACCAGGTCCAGGTCGACGCCGTCCACATCAAACTCTCCGACTCCAGCCTCGACGGCGTCGCCCCGTTCGAGACCTTCCTCGCCGTCTCCCGGGTCTTCGGCAAGCTCAAGCTGGACGTGGTCGAGATCCGGTGAAGCCAATCGAAAGAATTGAACCGCCAAAACGCCAAGTTCGCCAAGAGGAAGAAAAGAAGAGAGAGGAAGAGAGAAGCCAGAATTGAATTCTTGCTTCGGACTCATGCCTCTCTCGGGATTCTTGGCGCTTCAATTCTCTGATTTCTTTCTCTTCTTCTTGGCGGCCTTGGCGTCTTGGCGGTTCAATTTCTGCTCATCCATTCTCGCGGCGGGACGAAATGGCGGCCATCCTCGGGATCTCCGCGTTCTATCACGACTCGGCCGCGGCGCTTGTCGTCGACGGCCGGGTCGTGGCCGCCGCCCAGGAAGAACGATTCACGAGGAAGAAGCACGACGCCGGGTTTCCCTCGCGGGCGGTCGCGTACTGCCTGGCCGAGGCCGGCCTGACGGCGTCCGACCTCGACTGGGTCGGCTTCTACGACAAGCCCCTGCTCAAGTTCGAGCGACTCCTGGAGACCTATCTGGCCTTCGCCCCCCGGGGGCTCCGCTCGTTCGGCCAGGCGCTGCCGGTCTGGGTCCGCGAGAAGCTGTTCCTGCCCCGGACGATGGCCAGGGAACTCGGCGGGGCCTACAAGAAGCGATTCCTCTTCGCCGAGCACCACGAGTCGCACGCCGCCAGCGCCTTCTACCCCTCGCCGTTCGAGGAGGCGGCGATCTTGACCGTCGACGGCGTCGGCGAGTGGGCCACGGCCAGCTTCGGAGTCGGCCGGGGGCGGACGATCGAGCTGACCCACCAGCTCCGCTTCCCCCACTCGCTCGGCCTCCTCTACTCCGCCTTTACCTATTATTGCGGGTTCCGGGTCAACAGCGGCGAATACAAGCTGATGGGACTCGCCCCCTACGGCGAGCCACGGTTCGCCGGCCTGATCCTCGAGCACTTGATCGACCTGAAGGACGACGGCTCGTTCCGGATGGACCAGTCCTACTTCAACTACGCCCAGGGGCTGACGATGACCTCGGGCAAGCTCCATCGCCTGCTCGGAGGCCCGCCCCGGAAGCCCGAATCGCCGCTCACCCAGCGCGAGATGGACCTCGCGGCGTCGATCCAGGCCGTCACCGAGGAGATCATCCTCCGGATGGCCCGCCACGTCCACGCCCTGACCGGCCTGCCCGACCTCTGCCTGGCCGGCGGCGTGGCGCTCAACTGCGTGGCCAACGGCCGAGTCCTCCGCGAAGGGCCGTTCGAGAGGCTATGGGTCCAGCCCGCCGCCGGAGATGCCGGCGGGGCCCTCGGTGTGGCGCTCCTGATCCATCACCAGCTCCTCGAAAATCCCCGGACGCCCGAGCAGCCCGACGGCCAGTCCGGCTCGCTCCTCGGTTCGAGCTACTCCGACGCCCAGATCGAGCGGTTCCTCCGCTCCGTCGGGGCCCCGTTCGAGCGGTTCGAGGACGACGAGGCGCTTTGCGAGGCCGTCGCCGAGCACCTGGCCGAGGGGGCCGTCGTCGGCTGGTTCCAGGGCCGGATGGAGTTCGGCCCGCGAGCCCTCGGCGCCCGGAGCCTGCTGGGAGACGCGCGCGACCCCGAGATGCAGTCGACGATGAACCTGAAGATCAAGTTCCGCGAGTCGTTCCGCCCGTTCGCCCCGTCCGTCCTCGCCGACCGCGCGGGAGACTACTTCGACATGCCCAGGGAAGGCGAGAGCCCGTACATGCTCGTCGTCGCCCCGGTGAGGCAGGATCAACGCATCCATTCCGACGAGGCCGCCGGCCTCTTCGGGATCGACAAGCTGAAGGTCCCCCGGAGCACGATCCCGGCCGTGACCCACGTCGACGGCTCGGCGAGGGTCCAGACGGTCGACGACGCCCGGAACCCGCTCTACGCCCGGCTCCTCCGCGCGTTCGAGCGGCGAACCGGCTGCTCGGTGCTCATCAACACGAGCTTCAACGTCCGGGGCGAGCCGATCGTCGAGTCGCCGGCCGACGCCTACCGGGGGTTCCTGGCCACCGGTGTCGACGTCCTCGCCCTCGGCCACTTCCTCGTCCGCAAGGCGGACCAGAAGCCGATGGCCCGCGCCGAGGTCGAGGCCCACCTCGCCCGGTTCCCGCTCGATTGAGACGACGGACGGAGGCATTTTCGACCATGATCCCGATCCTCTGGAACCCCGACCGGAAGATGCTGGCCGAGTTCTCCGAGGCCGGGATGTTCGCGCTGGGGATGGTCGCCG
>JAJYDH010000246.1 GCA_021777685.1 Planctomycetota bacterium
AGGCGCCGAGCCAAGAGGATGACCGACCGATGGACCCCCGAACCGCCCGAGTCCGGAACCTGACCCGGCGACACTTCTTCCGCGAGAGCCAGGCGGGGCTGGGCGGCATCGCCCTGGCGTCGATGCTGGCGAAGGACGCCCCGGCGGCGGCTCCGGACGGTCCGGCCGTGGTCAACCCGCTGGCCCCGAAGCCCCCGCAGTTCCCGGCCAAGGCGAAGCGGGTCATCTACCTGCACCTGACCGGCTCTCCGCCGCACCTCGACCTGTTCGACTACAAGCCGGAGCTGGTCAAGCACGACGGCGAGCCCTGCCCCGACTCGTTCCTGAAGGGGAAGCGGTTCGCGTTCACCTCGGGCGTGCCCAAGCTCCTCGGGACCCCGCACAAGTTCGCCCAGTACGGCAAGAACGGCGTCTGGATGTCGGACGCCTTGCCGCACCTCCAGACGGTGGCCGATGACCTGTGCGTGATCCGGTCGATGAACACCGACCAGTTCAACCACGCGCCGGCCGAACTGCTGCTCTACACCGGGTCGCCGAGGTCCGGCCGGCCCTCGATGGGGACGTGGGTGACTTACGGGTTGGGGTCGGAAAACGAGAACCTGCCCGGGTTCGTCGTGCTGATCTCCAGCGGCGTCCAGCCCAACGGCGGCAAGAGTTCCTTCGGCAGCGGGTTCCTGCCGTCGGTCTACCAGGGCGTGCAGTGCCGCTCGCAAGGCGACCCCGTCCTCTACGCGTCCGACCCGGCGGGGATGGACCGGCCGCTCCGCCGCGCCAGCCTCGACGCCCTCCGCGACCTCAACGAGATTCAGGAGCGCGAGCTGGGCCACCCCGAGACCGCGACCCGGATCGCCCAGTACGAGCTGGCGTACCGGATGCAGGCCAGCGTCCCCGAGGTCATGGACATCTCGCGCGAGCCGAAAGAAGTCCTCGAAGCCTACGGGGCCCAGCCGGGGGCGTCGAGCTTCGCCAACAATTGCCTGCTGGCCCGGCGGCTGGTCGAGGACGGCGTCCGGTTCGTCCAGCTTTTCGACTGGGGCTGGGACTTCCACGGGACCAACCCCAACGAGGACCTCCGCGACGGCCTGACGCGCAAGTGCGCCACGATGGACCGGCCGGCCGCGGCGCTCATCAAGGACCTGAAACAGCGCGGCTTGCTGGAAGACACCCTGATCGTCTGGGGCGGCGAGTTCGGCCGGACCCCGTTCCGCGAGGGGCGGACCTCCGGCGGCTCGACCCTCGGCCGCGACCACTTCCCCGACTGTTACACGATGGTCCTGGCCGGCGGCGGCGTGAAGGGGGGCATCATGCACGGCGAGTCCGACGAGCTGGGCTTCTCCGTCGCCCGCGACAAGGTCCACGTCCACGACCTCCAGGCCACCATCTTCCACCTGCTCGGCCTCGACCACGAGAAGCTGACCTATCGCTTCCAGGGTCGGGACTATCGCCTGACCGACGTCCACGGGAAGGTGGTCCGCGACATCATCGCCTGAGCGCCGGGGCGTCGGGTCAGGGCTTGTTGAAGGCCGGCGGGACGAGGGACCGGACAGCCGTGACGATCCGGTCCTCGACGCCGGGCCTGAGCCGCGTCGGGCGGCCGTAGTAGACCATCGCCCCGCCCCCCTCGTAGCCCCCCTCGCGGAGGATGCGCTCGGAGGGGATGTAGCAGGGGTCGTCGTTGGCGTAGGCGACCACCCAGAGCCTCGCGGGGTCGAGCTCGGCCTTGAGCCGGAGGACGTAGTCGACGACGACCTCGCCGGCCAGGAAGACGATGGCCAGGTCGTCGCCGAATTGCCACGACTGGACCACGTAATCGAGCTCTCTCTGCAAGGGCTCGCCCCGGTCGAGCCGGGCGAGCTGGGTCGAGGCGTTGTAGCCCGGGGCTCCGCCCTTGGCGACCAGGGCTTGCAACTCCTCGCGGGTCGGCAGGGTGTCGAAGGGGAGTTTGACCCGGGCGATCCGGCCGACGGGCGGGGAGTCGAGCGCGTGGAATGGGCCCTTGAGCAGGCGGGCGACCTCGTCGCCGATGGCTCGGCCGTGGCGACGGGCGACGGCCTGGCCGGGCCGGTCGCGGGGGTTGGCGTCGCCCCCGCAGCCGATCAGGACCAGGGCGATGGCGCCCGGATGATCGGCCTCGATCGCCTCGCGGGCCTCGCCGGCCCAGTCGCCGCTGACGAGATAGTCCTTCGGGTCGAGCGTCGTGCAGTGGCACGCGTAGTTGACGACCGCCGCGAGGAGCTTGCCGTCGAGGTCGACCGCCCGGAGGACCGGCAGGGCGTGGTCGACCGGGCCGCCTTTCGTCCGGCGGTTGATCGCGAAGTCGACCGACCCCTGCGACCAGCCCAGCAGGGCCGGCCTCCGGCCCTTCAGCGCGTCCAGGCAGACCTGCTCCAGCTTGTCGAGGAGGGTCGCCGCGTAGCGGTCGATGACGGCCTGCCGGTCGGCCGGGATCGGCTTGCCGAAGATGTTGGGCGCGACCCCGGGCAGGCAGGGTGCGGAATGGGTGTGCGACGAGCCGAGGGCCAGCCGCTCGCGGGCGATCCCGGCCCGGCGCTTGAGCCGGGCGGCCAGCTCCTCGGTCATGGAGTCCGGGACGCCCAGGTTGTCGACGGTCACGAGCAGCGCCGCGCCTTCCTCGTCCCCGCCGATCGCCAGCGCCTCGGCCCGGATCGGCGACTGCACGCCCTTGGAAGGCTCGGTCCCGCGCGCCAGGTAGCCGCTGAGGAGGATCGGCGCATCGGGCGTGATGTCAACCTTCGCCGCGCCGACGGGGATCGGCCTGCCCGCCGCGCCGTGGGCGATGGAGGGGGCCAGCAGGGCCAGTGCGATCAGCGGGGCGGATCTCATGGGAACGTCCTCGGGCTCTTGATGGCTCGGCAGGGGGACGAGGGGCCCTCCCGCCTCGTCCGATCGGTCGCCCGAATGTAGCCCGACGGCCGCCCCGCCCGCCAGACTCCGGTCGCTACCCCGTCGAATCCGCAAGGTCGGCCGAAAAACTGGCCGGACAGGTCGGATGATTCCGATGATTCCTCCATCAGGCGCCGATTCCGCACCCTCTCCGACCAGGATGGTCGCGCCCCGGCCTTTTCCGGGGGAGTTCCTCGGCGAGAAGGAGAGCCATGAGAGGGCGCGGCGGAGCGTTGGCCTGGGTCGTCGCGTCGTGCCTGGTGGCGGCGGGATGCGGGGGCGTCTCGATTCGGAAGATCGGGGGCGGACCTTCGCTCTCCTCCGCCGGCCGGATGGAGCGGCTCGGACGGTGGGCCTCGCCCGATCCGATACCGGCCGATGCGCCTCCTCCGCCCCCCCGGGGTTTCGCCCCGCCGCCGGTCGACGGGCCGAATCCGTCCGACCCCGACGCCCTGCTCGCCCGCTCCGCCGCGAGCTTCCGCGCGGGCCGATCGGCCGCGAGGGCGTCGAAGGACGTGGCCGCTCGCTATCAGCTCGACGCGCTGGTCGACGCCTCGGGGGCCCTGGCGGGCCTCGCTCCCGGGCCGGCCGGCTGGGGACCGGACCCCAGGACGCCCGGGGCCAGGGTGCTCTACGACGCCGCCCAGGAGGAGTTCCTCCGGGTCACGAGCGGCCGGCGGGTCCGGCTCGACTCGGAGTGGCGGGCCGAGCTGGCCTCGAAGGGCATCCCGCTCACGGTCGTCCAGGATGGCGAGTTCCTCTCGCCCGACTGGTACGACAAGTTCCTGTTCGTCGACGACTTCGCCATCAGGAACCTCGACCACGTCTACAAGGCCGAGGGCGTCGGCGTGCCGCTGATCGCCATCCGCAAGTTCGACCTCCGGCGGATCGAGGGGCGGCAGGGGCCGGAGAAGTTCCTCATGCCCCGGCAGGTCTACTCGCTCACCGCGCTGGTGAAGCTCGTCCCGCCGCCTCCCGAGCGGCCTGGCGACCCCTTCGGCCTCCGGCTGGAGCTGCACGACCCGCTGGTCGAGCGCCGGGTCGAGGTCGACGGCCGGTCGGAGCCGCTGGCGGGCGACCTGACCACGCCGCTGGTCTACCACTTCGTGCAGAGCCCGCTGCCGATCCTCCAGGAGATCGGCCTGCTCGACCCGCAATGGCTGGAGAAGCTGGCGGGGCTGTACATGCTCCACCCCTACGAGCCGGGGAAGATCCCCGTGGTGCTGGTCCACGGCCTCCGCTCCACCCCGGCGGCGTGGATGAAGGTCATCAACGACCTCCGGGGCGACCCCGCCCTCCGCGAGCGCTACCAGTTCTGGCTGTTCATGTACCCGACCGGCTCGCCGTTCCCCGCCTCGGCCGCGAAGCTCCGCAAGGGGCTGGACGAGCTGAGGGAGGTCATCGACCCCGGGCACGCCGACCCGGCGCTGGACCGGATGGTCCTGGTCGGCCACAGCATGGGCGGGCTGATCTCGAAGATGATGATCGAGTCGAGCGGCGACGAGGTCTGGAAGCTGGTCGGCCGCCGGCCGTTCGACGAGCTGCGGGCCTCGGCCGAGCACAGGGAGATGCTCCGCCGGGTCTTCTTCTTCGAGCCCCATCCGTCGGTGGCGCGGGTGGTCTTCGTCGCGACGCCGCACCGGGGGAGCGAGCTGGGGGACCAGTTCATCGGCCGGCTCACCGACCGCCTGATCCGCCTGCCGGGCGCGCTCCGGTCGACCTATCGCGACCTCCTCACCCAGAACGGCCGCGACTTCTTCACGCCCGAGATCCGCCGGGGGGGGCTGCCGTCGAGCATCGACGAGCTTCGCCCCGACAACCCGCTGCTCAAGACCCTCGCCCGGCTGCCGAGAAGGCCCGGGGTCGAGGTCCACTCGATCATCGGCCAGAAGGACCCGGACGTCCCGATCGCCGAGGGCAGCGACGGCGTGGTGCCGTATACCAGCTCGCACCTCGACTGGGCGTCGTCCGAGCTGGTCGTGCCCGGCACCCACGTCTGCCAGGACACCCCGGAGACCATCCGGGAGCTTCGGCGAATCCTCTTTCTTCACCTGGATCGCGTCGACCGGGACTCGGGCTCGTCGCGCGATCCGGAGATCCGCCGGGCGTGGCCCGGCCCGGCCGAGGCTAGCGGGTCCCGGCGGTGAACTCCTCCGGCGCCATCAGGGGGCGGAGCTTCGACTCCATCGCCTCGTCGACGAAGGCCCTCCGCATCGCGTCGTCGGCCAGGGCGTTGGCGATGGCCGCCAGGATCATCCCCTGGTCGAGCGCGAGCACGCTATGGCTGACCACCCCGGTCCTGGTGTTGACCGAGTCGGCGAAACCCCGGGGACCGTAGATCGGAAACCCCTTCTCCAGCTTCCTGAGGTTGGCCATCGCCTCGACCGGCGCGTACCGGAGGGCCAGGAACGAGGCATGAGGGGTCACGACGCCGTCTCTGGCCACCCCCTTCCTCGGCGCATCTTCATAAGTATAGTAACCGTCGACCTCGGTCCCGAGGCCGTTGACGCCATAGGCCTGGTAGCCCGATTCGGGGGTGGAGCAGGGGGAGAAGCCCCAGTATCCGTAGCGTCGGACCTCCAGCCCCTGCTCGATCTGGCCCCGGACATAGAGCGGATGGTTGACCCCCCAGCTCTTCGGACCCCAGCTCTCCTCGGGCACGAGCAGGGGGACCATCAGGGCCTCGAACATGCTGCCGCCCCAGCTCGGCACGACCCGGAAGTCGCGGAACGTGTAATGTCCCTCGAAGACCGGCACGCCGAGGTAGTGTCTCGTCTCTCCGACCGGCGCCCGGAACTGACGCTGGTCGGCCGGCAGCGTGCGATAGAGGCGGTAATAATGCTCGGGAGGGATCTGCCCCCGCGCGATCCCGAGATAGCTGGCGATCCTCGGCTCGGTGATGAGCATCCCGTAGCAGAACTGCGTGAAGGTCCGATCGTCGGCATAGTAGCCGCCGCGAAGCTGGCCCGGCCGCTTGACGGGGTCGGCCGGGTCGAACGGGACGTAGAAGAAGCCGAAATCCATCGGGGCGAGCAGCGCCTCGGCCTGCCCCCGGAGCGCCGGGCGAGCGTTGCGGACCATCGTCAAGGCGGCGGCGAGCCAGCCGTTGTCGACGGAGGAGAGGAACGGCCGGTGGGGATGTCTCTTGTCCCCCCAGACGCCCATCGACGCCCCGGTCTCGACGTTGTAAATCTCGAAGAAGAAGCCATGATCCCGGCCGAGCTTGCCGAGAGTCTCCAGGGTCGCCCCGATCCTCCGGTCGGCCTCGGCGTCGTCGATCAGCCCGAGCGACCGTGCGGCCAGGGTGGACCAGAGATAAGACGCGATGTCGGTCGGAGACGTCTGGACCGTCGGCCGCCATTCGCCCTTGTCGTCCCGCTGGAGCTGGTCGGCCGGCAGGCCGTTGGCGCCCGTCATCCCTTCGAACGAGTGCCAGGTGTCCCGGGCGTAGCGGAGCAGGTCGGCCCGCTCGCCGTCGTCCCAGAGGTGATCGTCCGGTCCCTGACCCGTCGAGGGGCCCGCGATCGCGAGCGTCATGATTGTCACCAGGAAGGATGATCCGGCTGTCCGGAGACGTCGGCTCAAGGTCGGCTCCTGTTGCAAAGGCCCGGCTCCGGGGCCGGCTCTCTCCCAGATTTTATGCACAAGCCGCTCCCGTTGCCAGCCGGTCGGGACGCCGATCCGATGGGGCCCATCACCATCGCGGCCGGGGGAGGGTAGAATCGATGAGGATTCGGGCGCGATACCCCGCGAGATTGACATGACACCCGACGAGTTCCGAGAGCATGGCCATCGGCTGATCGACCGGATCGCCGATTACCGCGAGACCCTGGCCGGACGCCCCGTCATGGCCCGGGCCGAGCCTGGCGAGATCAAGGGCCAGCTCCCCGCCTCGCCGCCCGACCGGCCCGAGGAGTTCGAGGCGATCTTCCGCGACCTCGACGCGATCATCCTGCCCGGGCTCTCGCACTGGCAGCATCCGGGCTTCTTCGGCTACTTTCCGGCCAATGCGCCGCTGTCGAGCGTGCTCGGCGACTTTTTGAGCACCGGCCTGGGCGTGCTCGGGCTCTCCTGGCAGTCGAGCCCCGCCCTGACCGAGCTGGAGGAGGTCGTCGTCGACTGGCTCCGCCAGCTCGTCGGCCTCTCCGGGGCCTGGAGCGGGGTCATCCAGGACTCCGCGTCGACCAGCACCCTGGTCGCGCTGATCTGCGCCCGCGAGAAGGCCACCGGCCACGGCCTCGCCTGGGGCGGACTCCAGGCCGAGCCCCGGCCGCTGGTCGTCTACACCTCGGCCCAGGCCCACAGCTCGGTCGAGAAGGCCGCCCTCCTGGCGGGCTTCGGCCGCGCCAACGTGCGTCCGATCGCCGTCGATGCCACGTACGCGATGAGTTCGGAAGTTCTGGACGTCGCCATACGTCGTGACGTCGCCGGAGGCAAGCTTCCCTGCGCCGTGGTCGCCACGACCGGGACGACGGCGACCACCGCGATCGATCCCGTCGACGCGATCGCCCGGGTCGCCCGCGAGCACGGCCTCTGGCTCCACGTCGACGCCGCGATGGCCGGCTCGGGCATGATCCTGCCCGAGCTTCGCCCGCTCTGGGACGGGGTCGAGTTGGCCGACTCGCTGGTCCTCAACGCCCACAAGTGGCTCGGCGCCGCCTTCGACTGCTCGCTCTACTACGTCCGCGACCCCGATCACCTCGTCCGGGTGATGTCCACCAACCCCAGCTACCTGCGGTCCGCCGCCGACGAGCGGGTCAAGAACCTTCGCGACTGGGGCATCCCGCTCGGCCGACGGTTCCGGGCGCTCAAGCTCTGGTGCCTCCTCCGCGCCGAGGGGGCCGACGCGCTCCGGGCCCGGCTCCGCCGCGACGTCGCCAACGCCCGGTGGCTCGCCGACGAGGTCCGGTCGGCCCCCGGCTGGTCCGTCCTCGCCCCCGTCCCGCTCCAGACCGTCTGCGTCCGCCACGAGCCGCCCGGCCTGGCCGGCGAGGCGCTCGACGCCCACACCCTCGGATGGGTCGACCGGGTGAACCGCTCGGGATTGGCCTACCTCACCCCCGCGACCCTCGACGGCCGCTGGATGGCCCGCGTCTCCGTCGGGGCCGAGGCGACCGAACGCCCGCACGTCGAGGCTCTTTGGGCCTTGATGCGGGCCGAGGCCGGGCTTGCCGGACCAGCCCATTGAGATCCCGCCCCAAAAGCCCGATCATGCCTCCACCTCTTCCGCCGAAGATGATAAGGCCGACGGCCCATCCATGATCGAAGATATCGACGAATCCGCCCCCGAATCGACAACCGTCCCCCGCCGGGCGATCCTCAAGGGGCTGGCCGCGCTCGGCGTCGGATCGGCGACGTTCCGCCGGGCCCTGGCGGGCGCGGCCGCGCAGGCGGGCGCGGTCACCCCCGAGATGATCCAGCAGGCCGAGTGGATCAGCGGCCTGCAACTGACCGACGACGAGCGGAAGCAGGCCGCCGGCTCGATCCGCCGGTCGTTGGGTTCGTTCGAGGCGCTGCGCAAGGTCGAGGTCGGCTACGAGGTTCCGCCCTCGCTGGCCTTCGTCCCCTCGCCGGGCCTGAGGCAGGCCGAGGGGGTCCGCCGGAACCAGGCGAGCCCGATCGAGTCGCACGCCCCGAAGCGGCCCGACTCCGACGAGGGGCTGGCGTTCCTGCCGGTCGCGGAGCTGTCCGCCCTGGTCCGGTCGGGGCAGGTCTCGTCGACCGAGCTGACGAGGCTCTACCTCGCCCGGCTCAAGAAGTTCGACCCGCTCCTGAAGTGCGTGGTCACGCTCACCGAGGACCTCGCGCTGAGGCAGGCGGCGAAGGCCGACGCCGAGATCTCCGCCGGCCATTATCGGGGTCCGCTCCACGGCATCCCCTGGGGCGCGAAGGACTTGATCGCGTACCCCGGCTACCCGACGACCTGGGGCGCCCTGCCGTTCAAGGACCGGGTGATCGACGAGAAGGCGACCGTCGCCGCACGGCTCGAAGAGGCCGGCGCCGTGATGCTCGGCAAGCTGAGCCTGGGCGCGCTGGCGATGGGCGACCGCTGGCAAGGGGGGATGACCCGGAGCCCCTGGGACCCCAAACGCGGTTCGAGCGGGTCGTCGGCCGGCTCGGCCTCGGCGGTCGCGGCGGGGCTGGTCGGGTTCGCGATCGGCAGCGAGACGCTGGGCAGCATCGTCTCCCCCTGCCGGGCCTGCGGAGCCTCGGGGCTCCGCCCGACCTTCGGCCGGGTCAGCCGGCACGGCTGCATGTCGCTCTCGTGGTCGATGGACAAGATCGGCCCGATCGCCCGGTCGATGGAAGATTGCGCCCTGGTCCTCGACGCCATCCACGGCGCCGACGGCCTCGACGCCACGGCCGTCGACCAGCCC
>JAJYDH010000247.1 GCA_021777685.1 Planctomycetota bacterium
GGCCAGCTCCAGGGCGGCCGTCGCCTGGGCGACGCGGACCTTCTCCACCGCGTCGTCGAGCACGACGACCAGGTCCCCCTTGCGGACGAAGTCGTTGTTGTCGAATTTGACGTCCACGACCGTCTCGGAGATCCTCGGGGCCAGGAACGTGACGTGCGCGTTGACATAAGCGTCGTCGGTCGAGACCGTCGCCAGCGCCAGCACGACGCGGGGATAGAGGAAGTACGCCCCCAGGCCCAGGGCGAGCAACAGCCCGACGAGCCAGATCCATCCCTTCCGCGATCGGCGGGGCTTCGAGGGCGCCGGCGAGGCGGTCGCGGTCGTCGTGGTCGTCTTCGGGTCGGAGGGTGCTTCGGCCATGCGCGTGAGGTCTCAAAAGGCCCGTCCCGCCGCCCGATCGGAGGCGGCGGCTTCCGGCCTCCAAGCTATCACGTCCGTCCGGAAAATCCGAGCGGGATCGTCGACCCCAACCCCGGCCACGCGACAGGACCGGAGAGGACGAGCCCTCGGCTCGCGGCGGAAAACCGAGGACCAAACCTGTGGAGGGCCTCGGGGCCTCGGTCAGGTCGAGAGCCTGCTTGGTCGACCGGCCTCGCGCATCGGATTGCCCGCAAGAAACCCGGTTAATCGACCGGTCTTCGCCGCGATCATAATGATTCGGAGGGCACGCTCGCGTGAACTGGGCGTGCTAGCGCCGGGCGATTGGGTTCGCGTTGCCCGGCCGAGGAGCTTTGCACACAAACGCTTGTCGCTGAGATTGTTTATGGGACGATTGGGAGGATAGGAAAATGAGAGATTTCGGATTTGAGATCTCAGATCTCCGATTTCCACTAGACATCCACAAACTGTCTCAGCGGCGAGAGAAAATGCGCAAAGCCCGGCCGAGGATCGGTTGGGTTTGTGTTGGAGATCGAGGAGGGGGTGTCGATTGGGTTCGTGTTGCGCGGTCGGTGGGTCGGTTGGGTTTGTGTTGGAGATCGAGGAGGGGGTGTCGGTTGGCTTCGAGTTGGAGCGGGGCTTCGAGCGTTGGGTTCCTGTTGGAGCTGGCCTGGAGCGGCCCTCGTCCGAGAGAGAGGCTCACGCAAGTGTCGATCTTTTCGGGACTTGAGTTGGATGGGTTCGTTTGGGCGGGGTCGCGAGGGGATGGTGGGATCGTCGGTCATCGGTACATCCAGGCGAGGGTCAGGGCGACGGCCAGGACCACCAGCCCGAGGAGCCCCCACGACGTGGGCGGCGTCCCGTTGGGCAGCCCCTCGCCGCCCCTGCGCCTCAGGTAGTCCTCGACGGCGTCCCTGGCCGGCTTCAGCCGGAGGCCGGTCGCCGACCGGAGGGCCTTGATGAGCAGGATCTTGGTGACTCGCCGGTCTTCCCTCGAGGCCGCCGCCCGCTCGGCGTCGAGCAGGTCGTCGATCCAGCCGACCGGGCGGCCGGCGAGCGACTCGGGCGGGGTCAGGCCGCCTCGGCGGGCCATGTACCCCTCGACGGCCTCCTTGGCCTCCTTCAGCCCGAGGCCCGTCGCATCCCGGAACGCCTTGATGAGCACGATCTTGCCGACCGGACGGCCCGACTGCGCCAGGGTCGCCCGCTCGGCGTCGATCAGCGCGTCGAAGGCGTCTTCGGGCAAATTCTTGCCGGAAGATCGGTCGAAATCGTCCGATCCGAGGCCCGAGGCGTCCCACATCGCGATTCCCCTTGAGGCCCGCAGCCCATCACCCTCGACGGATCCCCGCCACGTTCACGCCGCTGCCGATGACCAGGTCGTTCCGGTAGGCCCAGCCGTAGAGCCTCCCTTGCCGGGCCGGGGGCAGCTCGACCAGGTCGCCGTAACCCTCGTCGACGAACCAGCTTTTCAGCTCCTCGACCGGGTGGTGCGACTGGTACTTCGGGGCGTACCAGTCGAAATTGTCGCAAATCCGGAGGGTCCAGTCGGGATGGTTCGAGAAGTTGGCCACCTTGTTGAGCGTCCGCCTGAGGATGGGGACGCTCCCGACCGCCCCGAGCCCGACGCAGAGCGGCTCCAGGACCCGAGCGGGCAGGCGGGTCGTGAGGGCTCGGAGGGCCGAGTTCATCCACTCCTGCGGGGGCGTGTTCTTGCGGTACAGCCAGACCGCCAGCCGCCCCCCCGGCTTGACCCGGCGGGCGACCTCGCGGAAGGCCCCCCGGGGATCGGGGCCGTGGTGCAGGACGCCGATCGAGAAGGCGAGGTCGAACACCCCCTCGGCCAGCGGGAGCCGGGTCAGGTCCGCCTGGACGATCTCGACGCCCGGATAACCCTCGCAGAGGACCCTGGCCTTCTCGACGGCCGAGCTGAGGTCGACCCCGACGACCCTCGCGCCGTGTTTGGCCGCGAGCAGGGCATAGCGGCCCCCGCCGCAGCCGGCGTCGAGGACGAGCTTGCCGGCGAGGTCGCCGGGCTCGACCCCGGTCTTGACCCGGAAGGTCGCCTCGTCTTCCTCGTCGCGGGCGACGTCGTAGCGGTTCCACTGCCGGCCGAAGCTCGCGACGTAACCCTCGCCGGCGAACCGGGGAATCCCCCGTTCGATCGGATAAGTCGCCCCGCATCCCGAGCAGCGCAGGACCTCCGGCCCCTCCACCGGGCGGGAGCATCGCGGACAGCGCAGGAGGGCGATCAATTCGGCGTCCATACGCCCATCATACGGGCTCGGCCGGCCCGGCGGAACGGGGGTCGAGAGGGGAAACAATCGCGCGGCGGTCCCGCCCCTTCCACTTTCAGGAAGGGATCAGGCGGTTGTGTGAATCTCCGTCGCCAAAGGGGCGGAGACCGCCGCGCGGTGCGACCTCACGGTGCTAGTTCTCGTCGTCACTTTCCCGGAAAAGACACGGGAAGGCGCGGGGGCCGAGGCCCATCCGATGGACCTCGGCCCTCACGCCCTCGACTCCCCCATCGGGCCGCCGGGGAGATCCGATCGCGGCCCGGATGTCCCGGGCCGGCCGTCCCATTCCTCCCCCGAGCGGCCCCGCGTTCGAGGCCACATCCCCCCGGCACAATAGGTTATCGGCGCGGAGTCGGACGGGCTTGATCCCGGGACAAATTCAACATTTCGGGCGATTCCGGGCGGGTCAGGAGCGGCACAACATACTTCCGAAGAAAGGCCGGACTATCCGGCCCGACGTGACCCCCGAGGTATCCCGTGCGGGCCATCTCCGACCGCCAGCGGACCTGCCGGAGCTTCCCGTATTGCGACCGGCCCTCGTCGTCGAGCGAGGCCGGCGGCCGGAAGCCGACCAGCCCCGCGCTCACCGACCGGACCCGGTCGGTCGTCCGGAACAGCCAGGTCCCGGCGCCCAGGACGATCAGATCGAGCGGCGACCAGAAGGCGACCATCTCCCGCCTCACCGCCCGGAGGGCCCGGGTGAGGTCGTAATCCGGCGAGATCGCCGGGGCCAGCAGGACCACCGCCTCGACCGAGTCGGCCGGCAGGCCCTCCAGGGCCCGGACGACGATCCAGGTCCCGCCCGACTTGCCGACCAGGAACACCGGCTTCGACGGGCTCCGCTCGCGCCATTCGAGGACCTCCTCGACGATCGCCCGCGACTGAGCCGCGTGGTTGGCCTCGTCGGAGAGGTCCCTGTACCAGTGGCCGAAGCCGTGCCCCCAGGGGACGATCCGGACCCGATGCCGGCCGCCTCGCTCGCCCATCACCTGCCGGACGCCCAGCTCGCAGAGCTCGATCCCGCCGCAGCCGTCGGCCACCAGCACCAGGCCGGTCTCGGCCCCCTCGGCAACGACCGGGGGCTCGCCATAGCAGAGCCGGAACAGGACGCTGAGGAGCTTCGTGTAGAGCATCCCGCCATCATAAAGGCCGGGCGGGCAAGACGGATAGCGTGAGGCGGGCGTGTCGTCATTTCGGGGCCGACCGCGGGCTCCCGGGCGATGACCTCGCCTCCAGGGTGTTGCCCCGGCCGCACTCGGGGGCGACAATTAGGGGGCGACCTGATCCCCCACCCCGGACGACCCGACCCTCCATGAATCTCACCGGCCTGGGCGTCCTGAATGCCGCGATGCTGCTCGGCCTGGCCGGCGTGGCGATCCCGGTCGTCATCCACCTGCTGAACCGCCGGAACGACCCGGTGGTCGACTGGGGGGCGATGCAGTTCCTCGAATTCAGCCCCCGCGAGCGCCGGCGGCTGAACTTCGCCGAGTTGCTCCTGATGCTCGCCCGGATGGCCCTGCTGGCGCTGGTCGCCCTGGCGCTGGCCCGGCCGTTCTGGACCCCCCGACCGGCCGGCGCGGCCTCGACGGCCGGCGGGGCGGGCGCTTCGGCGACCCGCCGCGACGTGGTCCTGGTCCTCGACGGGTCGAGCCGGATGGGCCGGCAGGGGGGCGGGAGCACGCCGAGGGGCCGGTCGATCGCCTGGGCCCGGGAGTTCGTCAAGCGGCTCAGGCCGGGCGACTCGGTCGCGGTGCTCGTGGCCAAGGACCGCGTCCGGCCGCTGGTCGACCCGCCGAGCTTCGACCTCGCCCGGGTCGACAAGGCCCTGGCCGACGCCCCGGCCGCCCGGGGTTCGAGCGACCTCCCGGCGGCGATCGGCGAGGCGTTCCGGATTTTGGAGCGGACGCAGAACCCCGCCCGCGACGTGATCGTCCTGTCCGACGGCCGCCGGTCCGCCTGGCGGCCGGGCGACTCCGGCCGGTGGTCGCTGCTCCGCGACCTCCGCCGGCGGATGCCCACCCCGCCGAGGATCTGGGCCCCGGCGTTCGCCCCGGCCCAGGACGCGGACGGGCCGCCCGACGGCTCGGTCGGCCCTCTGGCGCTGTCCCGGGCCGTGCTCACGCCGGGCCTGCCCGTGGAGGTCTCGGCCGACGTCGCCAACGCCGGCCCCGGGCCGATGACCCGGCCGGTCGAGCTGGTCGTCGACGGCAAGGCCGTGCCCGGATCGTCCCGGGTGGTCGGGCCGATCCCGGCCGGCGGCAAGGCCCCGGTCGCGTTCCGGACCCAGTTCGAGGAGGCCGGGAGCCACCTGGTCGCCGTCCGTCTGGCGCCCGACCCCGACCCCTTGCCCGTCGACGACGAGTCGGCCCGGCCTGTCTCGGTGGCCTCGGCCCTGCCGGTCCTGCTGGTCGACGGCGAGCCGGGCCTGGAGCCGCTCAGCGGCGAGGTCGACTTCCTCCGCGCCGCCCTGGCACCGACCGGCGACCCGTCGCCGCTCGTGAAAGCCTCGACCGTCCCGCTCGCCGAGTTCCGGGCCGAGATGCTCAAGGGGAAGCGGGTCGCGGTGCTCGCCAACGTCGAGCGGCTGGGCCCCGAGCTGTCGGCGGCCATCGGCGCGTTCGTCGAGTCCGGCGGCGGCCTTTTGATCGCCCCCGGCGACCGGACCGATGCCGACGCCCTCAACGACCGGGTCGCGCGGAACTGGCTCCCCGCCCGGGTCGGCCCGCTCAAGGGGGATTTCGCCAGGAAACAGGCCGTCGCCCACCCCGTCCCCCGGACGTTCGACGGCCCCGCGCTCGGCCCGCTCGGCAAGGGAGACGCCCCCGCGCTGGCCGAGGCCGACCTGTTCGCCTACCGGGCCCTCACCCCCGCGACTGGAGCCTCGATCACGGCCCGGCTCGACACCGGCGACCCCTGGATCGTCGAGCGACCTCACGGCAAGGGGCGTGTCGCCCTGCTCGCCGGGCCGATCGACGCCGAGGGGGGGACCTTGCCCGTGAACCCCGACTTCGTCCCCTGGGCCCACGAGCTGATCGCCCATCTGGCCGCCGGCGCCGAGGGGCCTCGGTCGATCCGGCCCGGCGAGCCCCTGGAATTCCCGCTCGACCCGCCCCCGCCGGAGGGCGTCAAGGCCCTGACCCTGACCACCCCCTCCGGGTCGAAGGTCGAGCTGCCCGTCCTCCGGGCCGGCAACTCGGCCCGGGTCCGCCAGGTCGACACGAGCGAGCCCGGGATCTACCGGCTGTCGCTGCCCGCCCCGCCCGGCACCTTCGCCTACGCCGCCGTGGCCGGCGACGACCGCGAGAACGACCCCTCGCCGCTCGAACCGGCCGAGGCCGAGGTCCTCGCCCGGGGCTGGCCCCTCACCTTCGACCCCAACCCCGAGCAGTTATCGAGCCGCCTCCTCGCCGTCGACCGGGTCCGCCGGAGCGAGTTCTGGCAGGGCCTGATCTTCGCCGCGCTCGGCGGCCTCTGCCTCGAAGTCTGGCTCACCCGGCGGATGGCCCGGCGGCAGGGATTGGCCTGATGTCATGCCGATCGATCGCCATATCGCAATATATGTCTCCCCTCTCCCAGAGGGAGAGGGAGGAGGAGGGGACGTCACCCGTCCGGTCAGACCCGGCCTCAGAGCATCGCCACCGGCTCGGCCATCTCGTCCGGCTCGGGCTTGACCGGGGCCTCGGTCGGCCGGGCCGCTTCGGGGTGGGTCTCCTTCTCGATCTTCCGCCGGGTCGAGGTGACGAGGTTGTTGAACAGGAGGGCGAAGACCAGGGCCGGCACCAGGGCCGCGGCCCGGACGGCGTCGTGGCCGGCGGTCTCCCCGCCGACGCCGGATGAGGTCGCGATCCCGAAGATCGGGCTCAGGCTGGCCAACGCCGCCGACCGGACGTCGGGCGGCGAGCCGGGGCCCCAGCTCCGGGCGGCCGAGGCCGCCGAGATCGCCCCGAAGACCAGCGGCAAGAGCCACACCGAGAAGAGGAAGAACGCGAACACGGTCGCCCCGCGACGGCCGAACCGGAGCTGGAAGTACTGGAGCGACAGCCCGAAATACGCGACCACCAGCACCCCGATCGCGATCGGCAGCGAGTACGACACCGGCCCCCGCTGCGAGGCCCAGGTGGCCGGCTCCTCGACCGCCCGCCAGATCAGCGTCGGGGCGACCAGGACCACGCCGCACAGGCAGAACACGACGACCCGGTTCAGGCCCCGGTCGGACCAGGCCGATGGGTACTTCCGGCCCTCCTTCGCCGCCTTCCGGATCCCCTTGGCGAACTCATCCAGGGTGGGCGTGACCGTCGCCGTCATCACGATGGCGCCGCCGATCAGGATGTAGAGCGCCACCAGGGTCCAGTAGCCGAAGAAGTCGATCTTCCAGAACCCGCCGACCAGCAGGAACGCCCCCGTCCCCAGGCAGGCGAGCGCCTGCGGCTTGGACAGCAGGTGGGCCCGCTCCGAGGCCATCTTCCGCGTCGAGGCCAGCAGGAAGAAGCCGATCACCGGCGCCAGGTCGAGCGCCAGGACCGCCAGCCAGGGGAGGTCGAACCAGTAGAAGCCCAGCGCGTGCGGCTCGTCCACGAAGACCGCCGCCCGGGTGAAGCCGTAGAACAGGCTGCTGCCCCCGAAGATCAGGAAGAGCACCAGGCCGACGAGGCCGCCGACCCCCGACTTCTTCCCCCGCCCGGCCAGCGCGTTCAGCAGGGCGATCGCGTGCATGACCCAGGCCGACAGGACCAGCGGCACCATGAGCTGGACGAATCCCAGCGGGCTCGGCCGGCCCGAGAGGACGCAGACCAGCGAGAACGGCAGCGTGGCCAGGAACAGCAGGTACTCGCGGATCGGGGCCCCGAAGTAGAACCCCAGCGTCAGCGCCGTCGGCGACATCGGCGAGACCCGGTGGAAGTCGAGGATGCCCGTCTCCCGCGCCTTCCCCACCGACGCGGCGACCTGCGACGCCCCCATCACGCCCAGGATCACGCTCTGCAGGAGCATCAGGCCGCCGTAAGTCCCGCCCCCGGCCAGCCGGTCGTACTGGTATCCCAGCACCACGATGCTCATCGCCAGGATCATCACCACCGCGACCGCCGGCAGCACCTGCATCCGCCGGAACCTCGACCGCGCGTGCTTGACCAGGATCGGGTTGTCGAGCCAGAGGGCCAGCCGGTCCATCGGGGGGTTGCTCCAGAAATCCTGTAGGTTGGGTGAGCGGAAGCGAAATCCAACCGATGGCTCCGACCTGACCATCTCCGGTGGATTTCGCTTCCGCTCACCCAACCTACAAGACAATTCCATTTGTCAGCGGGTCGGGCTTGCTGCGATGCAAGTCTAATCTTTGATTTCAAAGCTCTGTGAGCAATGCCTGGCAAATACGGCGGCTGTCAATTCCTGCAATTGGTTCTCGAACATTAAAATAGCATTTTGAAATTCATCAAATCTTTCATTGTAATTACCTTTGTGCCAATGTGGCGGAAAAGGAAATGACATAAATGGTTGATTGTTGGCTAACTGCTCCACATTCTGAGCTAGCGTGATGTCGCTCTCCAAAAGCCTGATTTGTAGAGAGAGCCGAAGCAAATCCAATCGGTTAGAGTGCCGCTTATTGTCCAGTTGCGAGGCCAATTCGGTGTAATCTTGATCGACTCTACCAAGTACCATTCCGGAAGCCTGGCTCTTTGCTCGATCGAGATCTGTTACGGCTGATGCTACGAAATCGGCGTAGCGATCCATCAGCTTTTCGTGACGGTACTGGCTACGCTTGAAGAAAGTTTGGAGCCACTGAGTAGCCCAAGCCACCGCCACTCCGATAAAAAAACCCGTGAAATCATGCGGCATACCAGAAGGCTCCGGGTTTACTGGTCAATTTTGATCTCTGAGATCGTCGGACCGCGATACTCGACACCAATTCGATCGGTTCATCATCAGGACCAACAGTTGTTCGTCGGGTTGTCTATATTATCTGGAAACCAGCGCCATCCTTAACATCCTTTTCCCGTTCGGGACTGATTCGTTGGTTTTCCGCACCCCCGGAGGGGCGACCGTCAGTAGTCCGGGGTGAAACCCCGGAAACCATTGATCGCCGAAAGGACGGATCGAACTCTGGAAAGGCGACAGTCGGCTCCGATCGCGGCGGGACGGTCGCCCTTCCAGAGCTCGGGGATGATTGGAATGAACGTCGCGGGTCCCGGGGTTTCACCCCGGGACTACTGACGGTCGCCCCTCCGGGGCTGCATCAGGATCTCGAAAATCACCCCCGTATCACGGCTTCTCCGCCTTCGCCGCGTCGGCGGCGATCTCGCGGAAGTAGAGCTGGATCAGGCGGGCGTAGTCGTCGCGGTAGCGGCCCTTGGAGAGCTGGAGGATCTCGGTCCGGAGGTGGCCGGGGAGCTCTCCCCACTGGCGGCCGGTCTTCTTGCGGACGAGGTCCTTGAGCGCGGCCAGGTCGGCGTCGGCCACGCCGGCGGGCG
>JAJYDH010000248.1 GCA_021777685.1 Planctomycetota bacterium
CGCGGCCATTCTCGGAGCGACGGCGGGCCTGACCGGCTTGGCTTCGGCGCAGACCGAGACGCTGCAGGGCACGGTTGCGACGCCGGCGAACGGCGGCTCGTACACCTACGGCGACAACAACTACATGGGCGGCACCATGACCAAGGGGCCGGTCGCCAACCCGACCCCGGGCACCATGGTCATCCGCCTCGGCGTCCGTATGGATGTGGCGGTGGGCGCAAGCTGGTCGAACCTCGATAGCTACTCGGCGGGCACGCCGGGCACCGCGGCGTATACTGCCCGCAAGCTGTCGCCGGTCCAGATCATGGAGTACATGCGGATCTATCCCGGCGTGGACGCGATGGCCGCCAATGGCCTGCGCTACGGCGCCGCGATCGAGCTGCGGCAGAACTTCGCGACGGCGCCGCAGGCCGAGCCGCTGACCAACGGCGGCACGGTCTATACCTCGTCGCAGACCGTGTATGTCCGCCGCGCCTTCGGCTATATTGCGGCTGATAATTTCGGTATCGTCCGCCTCGGTGAGATGGACGGGCTGATCGGTACGTACGATGAAGGTGGCGCCACCACCGGCGTCTTCCTGTCCCCGACCGGCACCATCGTGGGCGGCAATCTGCAGGGTAACAACGTCGGCAACGCTTGGATGATCCCGTATTTCGCCGCCCAGTCGGGTAACGAATACGGCAACGCCAAGATCGTTTACCTGTCGCCGTCCTTCTACGGGTTCGACTTCGGCGTGCAGTATGCGCCGAGCCCGTTCAACGGCTACGCGATCGGTGGCTTCCAGAGCGTGGTCGGTGGCCCGTCCGGTTGCGGCAGCGCGGCTGGGGCTTGCCCGAACATCTCCTCGAGTGCCGACGCTCCGCTCGGCCCGGGTCGCGCCGACGTCGTGCCGGCCGGGATACGGGACGCGGATCAGCTACGACTGGGACGCCGAGCCGCTGGGGGCGAATTGCAGCATCTTCGTCCACTTCGTCGACGCGAAGGGGCGGATGGCCTTCCAGGCCGACCACGACCCGCCCATCCCCACGGGCCGCTGGACCGGCCGGGTCGAGTACGGCCGGACCGTCACCGTGCCGTCCGACGCCGCGCCCGGGCGTTACGACGTCGTGGTCGGGTTCTGGAAATCCGGGCCGGCCTCGTCCGGCGGGGGGCGTCGGCCGTTCAAGGTCGGCGAGGGGCTGGTGGCCCTCCCCGGCGACGCCTGCAAGGTCGGGACGCTGGAGGTCTCGGCCGACGCGCCGCTGCCGACGCTCCCGCCGCCTTCGCTGGACCTGGCCGGCTACAAGCTCACCTTCGACGAGGATTTCCGCGAGCCCCTGAGCATCTCAGCCTGGGGGCCGGGGACGCGCTGGATCGCCCACACGCCGTATGCGGGGGATTTCGGCGACGCCGGGTTCGGCGACCCGGGGAAGGACTCGCCGTTCTCGGTCAAGGACGGCGTCCTCCAGATCGAGGCGAAGAAGGTCGGCGACCGCTGGCGGTCGGGCCTGATCTGCTCGGTCGACCCGAAGGGCGAGGGGTTCTCGCAGAAGTACGGCTACTTCGAGATGCGGGCGAAGCTCCCCAGGGGGCTCGGCACCTGGCCGGCGTTCTGGCTGATGGGCGTCCCGCAGCTCAAGGAGCCGAAGGACAAGAAGACGATCACGCAAATCGAGATCGACGTGGTCGAGCAGTACGGGGTCGGGCCCAACTCGCTGCACACGACGCTCCACCTCTGGGGCCCCGGCGACTTCCATCGGGCCGAGGGGGACACCTCCATCGTCCAGGGGATGACCGACGACTTCCACACCTACGGCGTCCTGGTCGAGGAGGACTTCACCACCTTCTACTTCGACCGCGCGGAGCTGCGGAAGGACAGGACCCCCAAGGAGGCGAAGGTCCCGCTCTACCTGATGGTCGACCTGGCCCTCGGCGGCGGCTGGCCGATCGACAAGACGCCGAATCCGTCGCGGATGCTGGTCGATTACGTGAGGGCGTACGCGAAGAAGTGAGGCGGAGTCGGAATTGCTGCCATTCTGGCTCCCTCTCCCTCTGGGCTGACCGACCGACACTTTTTCCTTCGACAGCCGATCAGCAAGCATCCTATCTTTCTCCCCTCTCACCCTGGGAGAGGGGCCGGGGGTGAGGGGCGCCGCATGACCAGCGAGCCGGAAAACAGGGCTCGATCGACGACCGCCCGACCGGCGACGACCCTCACCCCGGCCCTCTCCCAGGGGGAGAGGGAGTCAGAATCCGCTCCGGACGAGAATCGAAAAAGTGTTGGTCGGTCAGCTCCCTCTGGGAGAGGGTTGGGGTGAGGGGCATCGCCCGTCGAGCGATCCTCTCACGAGCCCTCTTTCCGCGCGATCGGTACGGCGACGACCCTCACCCCGGCCCTCTCTCAGAGGGAGAGGGAGGCAAAAAATGCCGACGCTTCAACGTGCTCTGGTTGGTTGAACGAGATCGGGACCCGGCCGATTCAATCCGGCGACGTCGCCTTCCAGAGCGCGATCCGCTTGAGGGCAGCCTCGGCGGCCTGGTATTCGTCGTCCCCCTCGGCCTCGAAGTGGTGGCCGACGGCGCGGAGGCCGTCGACGGGGATCACGCAGGAGAAGCGGACCCGGCCGTCGGTCTCTCCCTCAATGGTGTAGCGGCCGACGCCCAGGGCCTTCATCCGCCTCCGGAGGTCGGCCCAGTCCTTCGAGGCCGGCGCGGGCGAAGGCGAGGGCGTCTCGACCGACGCCAGGCGGGCGACGGGGTCGGACTTGGGCGAGGGGCCCGGGTCGAGCGGGGGCAGCGATGCCGGCTCGGGCGCGGGGGCGATCGGCATCGCCCTGGGAGGGACCGGCGCCGGCGACCGGGCGATCGACCCCAGGGAGGGCGGGGCGTCGACCTCGGGGGCCGTCGGCCTCGGGAGCGGGGCCAGGTCCGAGGCGGGCGTCGAGGGGGATTCGGGGAGCAGGGGCGGGTCGGCCTGGGCCAGCTCGGCGGGCGGCGCGGCGGCCTTCTTCGGGGGGGCGGACGGGAGTCGGCGGGGGTCGAGCTGGAGCGGCGGGGTGTTGGCCGTCGGGAACTGCTTGAGGGGCGATTTGGGCGCCGAGCCCCGGGCCGGTGGGCCGTCGACGATGATCGTGGGGCCTCCGGCGAAGGTCTGCTTGAGCCAGGCCAGGCCGGGCCCGTTGATCGCCGCCCCGCCCCCGAAGGCGGCACCGACCAGCACGAGGGCGAACACCGCGCGGCGTAGCATCTGGGTGGCCTCCTTGCCGCCCCGCCGAGATCCGGGAATTTCGCCCGACTTCTTCCCAAGACGACGCCGGATCGGACGAATCCCTTGTTCGAGGGGTCGCGGTATTGGACCGGACTTCGCCCCGCCTGGCAAGGCCAGACGACCGGGCATTCAGCCCCGGTTTCGCGAGGGTCGTCGATATGATAGGCTGGACGTCATGCTCGGAGTGATCTGGACCATCGTCACCCTGCCGGTCCGCGTCGTGGTGTGGGTGCTCGACTTCCTCGGTCGGGCGACCGCCCTGGCGCTGGGGTTCGCGCTGATGGTCCTGGGCGTCGCCCTCGGGGCCGGGCCGTCGCTGATCCTGGGCGTCCCGGTCTTCGTCGTCGGCCTGGTCCTGACGCTCAAGAGCCTGGGCTGACCGGCCGGATCGATCGACCCAGATGTCGCCGATCAGGCCGTCCGCGGTAGGGTGGGTGAGCGGGAGCGAAACCCACCGGAGACAGCATCGCCGAAGCCGATGGTGGGTTTCGCTCCCGCTCACCCACCCTACAAGATCCGACTTGCCATCCTCGTGATCTATCTCGACCACAACGCGACGACCCCGCTCGACCCCGAGGTCCTTGAGGCGATGCGGCCCCACTGGCTGCTCGGCGGCAATCCCGAAAGCCGCCACTCGCTGGGCAGGTCCGCCCGCCGGGCCCTGGAGCGGTCGAGAGAATCGGTCGCGAAGATCCTGGGAGCCAGCCCCGACGAGGTCGTCTTCACCTCGGGCGGGACCGAGGCGAACAACCTGGCGATCTTCGGGCTCGCGAAAGAGGACTCAGGACTCAGGACTCAGGACTCGGGCGGGTTGAGGATCATCTCGAGCCCGATCGAGCACCCGGCGGTGGCCGAGGCGGTCGCGAAACTCGAAGCCAGGGGGTTCTCGGTCGACCGGGCGGGGGTCGATCGCGAGGGGCGGGTCGACGCGGCCGGGATGGCGGCCCTGATCGGACCCGGGACCCGGCTGGCGACCTTGATGCTCGCCAACAACGAGACCGGCGCGATCCAGCCGGTCGCCGAGCTGGCCCGGCTCGCCGCCGATCGCGGGGTCCCGGTCCACACCGACGCCGTGCAGGCGGTCGGGCGGGTCGCGGTCGATTTCCACGCTCTGGGCGTCGCCACGCTGGCCGCCAGCGCGCACAAGTTCCACGGGCCGGGGGGGATCGGGCTGCTGCTGGTCCGCAAGGGGGTCAAGCTCGCCCCGCAACTGTTCGGCGGAGGCCAGCAAGGCGGGCGACGGCCGGGCACGCCCTCGGTCGCGCTGGCGGTGGGCCTGGCCACGGCCCTGGGGCGCTGGCGGGATGAGGCCGACGGGCGCCAAGGGCGCTGGACGAGGCTCGTCGAGCGGCTGGAATCGGGCCTGAGGGAGGCCCTCGGCCCCGACCGGGTCGTTCGCAACGGGCCGGCGGCGGGTGATCGCCTGCCGCAGACGCTCAACGTCGGCTTCCCGGGCCTCGACGGCGACGCCCTCTTGATGCAGCTCGACCTGGCGGGCGTGGCGGTCTCACTCGGCTCGGCCTGCGCCAGCGGGGCGTCGGAGCCCTCGCCGACGCTCCTGGCCATGAACGTCCCCGCCGACCGGCTCCGCTCCTCGGTCCGGTTCAGCCTGGGGGCGACCACCACCGAGGACGAGGTCGACGAGGCCCTCGGCCGGGTCGTCGCCGTGGTCGAGCGGATCAGCCAGGCCGAGGGGACGGTGTTCGCGAGCTGATCGCCTCCGATCAACCCGCCTTCCGCGCCTTGCCCCCGCCGAGGAACCGGCCGAAGGCCGTGCGGCGGACGAGGACCTCGTAGCTGGCCAGGCCCAGGCCGAGCGTCAGGGTCAGCGTGACCGCGAACTTGGCGAGGGTCGGCCAGGAGACGTCCAGCAGGTCCATCTGGATCAGGCCGACGACCGGCAGGTGGGCCAGGTAGATCCAGAACGACGACTCGGCGAGGTAGCGGATCGTCGCCGAGGGGCGATGGAAGTAGCGTCGGTAGACGCCGAGGAGCCCGAACAGGACCAGCCAGGTGGTCAGGGCGCCGCAGAATTCCTGCGCGAACGCCTCCGGGACGCCGTGGGGGCCCGCCCAGTCGCGCGGGAGCAGCCAGGCCCGGACCGCGAACGTCGGGACCGAGGCGAGCAGGTACCACCAGCCCCGGCCGACGAGCACCCCCAGCCGATCCCGGACCCGATGCAGGCCGACGCCGAAGGCGAAGAACGTCGAGTAATGGGCCAGCCGGAGCGGGTTCAGGAAGAACGAGTTGTGCCGGTCCAGGGCCAGGTCGATCCCCGACACCACCCGGCCGACGACCAGCAGCAGCATCGTCGGGACCGCCAGCGCGAAGGGCACCCACCAGGCCAGGAGCCATCGCCCGGCGTCGGGGCCTCCCGAGGGGCGGTCGGCGCGGACCTGCCCGCGTCGCCCGCCCCTGGCCTTCCCCTTCCGGCCCGCGAGGTCGTCGCGGATCTTCAGCTTCCGGGCCGCTCGGTCGGCGGCGTCCTTGCGGAGCCAGCCGAAGCCGGCGAGCATGGGGACCAGGTATTCGAGGAACCAGAGATGCGCCGGGCCGTAGAGGTCGTCCATGATCGCCGGGTCGTCGAACCGCATCCGCCACCACTCGTGGGGCGTGGCCCGGCCCGAGGCGAGCCAGCCGATCGACCAGGCGAAGAAGCAGAGCGGCAGCAAGACCGGCGCCACCGCCAGCATCGGCACCACGACCCGCCGGAACCGCCCCTTGAGGAACTCGACCGCCCCGCGCGACCCCTCGACCTCCGCCGCGAAGAACCCGCTGATCGCGAAGAAGAGCGGGACCGACACGCCCATCGCCCACCAGCTAAAATGGTCGAAGGCCAGGTGCGGCGACGGGTCGCGGACGCCCCAGAGGAGCCGGGGGATGTCGAGCTTGGTGTACGCCAGCCCCGAGTGGAGCGTCACCACCAGCAGGATCGCGGTGCCCCGGAGGGCGTCGAACTCGGCATGGCGAGGCCTGGCCTTCGGGAGGCCTGTCTGCGCTCTCGGCCCGGTCCGGGGGCGCGAGGGGGCTCGGCGGTTCGCGGTCATCTCGGCCAACGGTCTTCCTCCATGAAGACGCCTACCGGAAGGAGGAAGGCTCATCTTATCCTTATCGGCCCGGGCGCCGAGGGCGTTCACGACAAATCGGCCCGGGCGGAGCAAACGCGATGACGAAAGACCGGCCGAGAGTGCTCCTCTCCTGGAGTTCGGGCAAGGACGGCGCCTGGGCCCTGCACGAGTTGCGACAGGACCCCGACCTGGAGGTCGTCGGGCTCCTGACCACGTTCAACGAGGCGTTCGACCGCGTGGCGATGCACGCCGTCCGCCGCGAGCTGGTCGAGGCCCAGGCGGACTCGGCGGGCCTGCCCCTGATCCCGGTGATGCTGCCCTGGCCCTGCTCGAACGAGATTTATAAAGAGCGCATGAACACCGCGATCGCCGGGGCGAAGGCTTCGGGCGTGACCCACATGGCCTTCGGCGACCTGTTCCTCGAAGACGTGCGGGATTACCGGCTCCGGCTCCTGGCCGGCTCGGGCATCGAGCCCCTGTTCCCGATCTGGGGGAGCCTGGCGGACACGCCCGGCCTGGCCCGGCGGATGATCGACGGCGGCCTCGGCGCGGTCCTGACCTGCGTGGACCCGAAGCAACTGGCCGAGTCGTTCCTGGGCCGGGAGTTCGACGAAAGGCTCCTCGCCGACCTCCCCGACGGGGTCGACCCCTGCGGCGAGCGCGGCGAGTTCCACACCTTCTGCCACCGCTGCCCCGAGTTCAAGGCCGAGATCCCCGTGAGCGTCGGCAAGATCGTCCATCGCGAGGGGTTCTGGTTCGCCGACCTCCTCCCGGCGGACCGCCGGCCTCCGGCGTGACGGACGGGCGCGAAACGAACCCATTCGCGATCAGAGGAGATCCGCCAACTCGCGGAGCCTTTCGACCGTCCTCGCGAGTTCCTGCTGTTCCAGGGTGAGCAAGTAGTCCTCGACCGACTTCGGCGGGTCCTTCAGGCGGGACCGCACGGCCTTCACCGCAAGACAGAATGGTTCTTCGCCGACTCCGAGAACCCCGAACAGGAAGGGGTCGGGATGTTGTGCCTGCACGCCGTATCCGTCCAAAATGCCATTCGGGAAGTCCTTGAGGTTCTTCGTCACGATGATTTCAGCCCCGCAATGGATCGCGGCGGCGAGGACGTGGCGGTCATCCGGATCGGGCAACGTGAGGGATGGGATCAGGGGCAGGTAGCCGGTGACAAGGCATCCCCTGACCCTATCCATCATCGCTCGCGTGCGCTCCAGCCTGACAGGATCGATGTCGGGGCGGTTGACCCGAAGGTTCCTCGTCCACTCGTCCTGAATCTCGGGTGTCCATCGGGCTCGGATCACTCCGCGATAGCTCAACTCGACGAGCAAGTCCCGGAGCGGGGCGGGATAGAGCACGCAAGCGTCGAGCACGACCGTGAGCGACGTCTCCATCAGTAGCCCATGCCAAGTTCTTGCGCCTCGGCCACCAGCTCATCGAGGATCTTGGAACAAGCCTCGTCATCCTTCTTCTTGTAGCGCATCAGCTCCTCGAACACGATCCGCCGGCATCCGTCCTCGATCTGGCAAGGGAGCTCACCCTTGTCGAGGAGGTCGATCACGAAGGGCCGCGAGACCCCGAGCAATTCGGCGGCCTGATGGACATCCAGGAGTCGGGGCAGGGGCACCTGGACCACGGCATTTCCCCGGCTCAGTTCGCCGAGGGCCCGTTCCAGCAGGGTGAGGGCCAGGAGCGGAAGCTCCACTTCACCTTCGGAGCCGTCCTCATCGCGGATCGCCAGGCGGACGGAGGCCGCCGAATCGAGCCGGCGGAGCGCCTCGCGGGCCTGCTCGACCTCGCCTTCGGTCGGTCTTCTCAGGGGAGGGCGTTCCCGGAGTCTTCGCGTCGGCACGGTCGCCATGATCGATCCTCCATCGAGGTCGGGAATCCGTCTCCCCGCATTATACGAACCCGGCGGGTCCCCTCAATCCGGGGGCGTCGGCCATCGTCGGGAGGATTCGGGTTGACGGTGGTTGCCGCTTCGTCGATGATCCGCCGCCCGCGCCCGGCGGAGGACGCCATGCAACCATCCCCGGAGGATCGACCGGTGAAGATTCCCCCCACGGCCCGGATCGTACCGGCCATCGCCCTGCTGATGGCGATCGGCTGGAATGCCACGGCCTCGGCCTCATCCTTCGCACCGATGTTCAACGTCAAAGATTTGGGGACCGGCTTTCAACTCCAGACCGACTCAACCGGCTACGCTCACAGCGTCACCGGCGCCAATGGCTCCGTCTACGCCTTCGACAAGTCGCCGACCGCGAGCATTGACGTACGGTACAACTCGGATAGTGCAAATGGCTATATGCCTGATTTTGCACAGTGGCATTTTCAGGGTTTACATGTGGGCGGATACGTCCAGTACACCTTGCAAAATGGCTCGCTGGCGCAAGGCTATTATGCAGACAATGTTAGCGGAACGTCGTTCACGCCCCATGTCCCGCTTAGCATGTATCTGATGGGCACCTGGCATAATGAATTGATGTCGCCGGTCTCGGATATGAACGCGCACGGGGAGATCGTCGGGACGAGCGTGATCGGTCTGACCTCCTGGTTTGGCGCGCCAACCTACGCCGCCTTTTCCGCGGCGAACGGAGAGACCCACGACCTCAGCAACATCGGCAATTCCTCGGTCGCTGACAACCTGAACTATTCCTTAACCAAGCGTGGTTCGAGGCTCAAATCGCGTGATCGGTCTGTGAAAACTCGAAATCTCCCGGTGTTTCCGGCACATTGGATCGACCTACACAGATCCCATGTCCCAGACCACAAGGAGATTT
>JAJYDH010000249.1 GCA_021777685.1 Planctomycetota bacterium
CATCGGGCCGATTGCGAAAGCCGATCTTCGTGCCGCGACCCTCACCCCAACCCTCTCCCAGAGGGAGAGGGAGCCGGATTTCTCCAGTGGGCGAGTGTGGGAGGGGTGGACGTCGGTCACTTCGCCCTGGACTGCGCGGCCTTCTTCTTCTGGGCCTCGATCATCTTCCGACGCCCCTCGTCGCGCTCCTGCATCATCTTGCGGAAGTATTCGCCGAGGTCGTCCTTCTCGCCGGGCTTGGTCAGGTCCTGGCCCTTCTGCACGACGGCGATGAAGCCGATGCACATCTCGTCGGTCGTCGCCTCGCCCCAGGTGACGTCCTTGTCGGTCGTGTTGTCGTAGTGGGCCCGGACCTTGAGCACGGCGCCCTTGGGCAGGTCGATCGGCTTCTCGAAGAAGTAGGTGTTCTGCCAGTTGAAGTCCCAGTCGCCGATCCGGATCAGGTCCTGGTCGCGGCCGTCGGGGTAGGTGACGGTCATGGTCATGTCGCGGCCGAGCCTGTGCATGTGGGGCGTGACCCCGAGCGCGGTGACGTCCATCGGCACGACCCAGCCGAACTTCTCGGTCCCCTTGTGGCCCGCCTCGACCAGGTAATCCTTCGCCCCGGCGGGGATCTTCATCTGGGTGTTGAGCGAGGCGCTCCAGTGGAGGAGCTGCTTGACCGGCTTCCTGGCGAAGTAGATGCCGATCCTGGTCCGGTCGACCTCGGCCTTGCCGCTCGGGTGGTAGTGGACCTGCATGACGACGTCGGCCTTGCTCGGCAGGAGCCGGCCGACGCCGTCGGGCAGGAAGCTCGGCTCGTTGCCGGGAGCCCAGCCGCCGAGGTCGCCGTGGATCTCGACGCCGGGGCCGGAGAAGCAGGAGTAGCCGAGCCCGGGGTCGGCCTCGTCGCGCTTCCGGCCCTGGCCGGTGACGTCCACGTAAGCCAGGACGTGGTGGACGACCTTCCGGTTGCCCGGCCGGTACTCGATGGCCGCGATGTATTTATCCTCGGGGATGCTGGTCGGGATGACGAAGCATCGGTAGATGTCGTCCCCCTCGGCCGGGATGGCGAAGTCGGCGGCGGGTTCGAGGATCAGGTCGGGGTCGCCGAGGGCCCAGCCGTCGCGGTAGACGGGAGGCTCGGGCATGTCGGCCCTGTCCCCCTCGGGGGCGCCGGACTCGGCCCAGGCGGCGACGACGGCGATCTCATCCTCGGAGAGCGCCTTGGAGTGCTTGAAGCCGGGCCCGACGGCCGGGTCGGGCTTCCACGGGGGCATCTTCCGGTCGAGGACCTGGGCGGCGATGTCGCCGGCTCGCTTCCGCGCCTGCTCGTAGGTCGTCAGCGGGAACGGGCCGACCTGGCCGGCCCGGTGGCACTGCTGGCAATTCTTCTGGAGGATCGGGGCGACGTCGCGGGCGAAGGTCGGCTTGAGCGCCGCCCTGGGGACGACGGGGATCGGGCAGCCGATCGCCTCGGCGCTCTCCAGGGGCACCTCCTTGCCGGCCAGGACGGCGGCGATGGCGTCCTTGAGGTCGCTGGTCGAGGGGTTCGCCCGCCGCTTGCCCCGGGCGGCGAAGGTGTCGTCGATCCGCCCCCGGTAGCGGACCTTGCCGTCGGCGTCGATCACGACGGCCTCGGGCGTGACCTTCACCCCGAGCTTCGCGGCGATCGAGCCGTCTCGGTCGAGCGCGACCGGGAACTTCAGGCCGAATTCCTTCGCGTGCTTCGCGACGTCGGCGTTCGAGAGGTCGGGGTCGACGCAGATGCCGACCATCGTGAACCGGCCATCGGCCTGGCCCTGGGCGATCGCGGTGAGGGTCGGGCTGTATTCGTTGGAGATCGGGCATTCGGTCGAGTAGAAGACCACGGCGGTCGCCCCGCCCTTCGGGGGGACGACCGGCAGGGCCTTGCCGTCGATCGTCCGGACCTCGCGGATGGCGACCCGGGGCGGGGCCTCGGCCCGGACGCCGGTCGTCAGGGCGAGGGTGGTCAGCCCCAGGAGGAAAGCCCCTCGGAGCGCGGGACCGTTGGCGGACTTCGGTCGCATGGAAACGAGTCCTGGGAGGAATCGGGGAGTGAGAACCCGGCGGGATCGGGGCCACATCGCCCCCGGGGCGGGAGCCTGGCCGGTTCCCTCCGGGCCCGGCCGCGCCCCCGTGAGCGGAGGCGGGTCGATCCGATTATACGCCCCGGGCCGTTGGTTTCGAAGGGTCGACGCCGAAGGCCCGGGGCGGCTCGCAGGCCCCCGGGCCTCGGAGATCGGACACGATCGGGCCCTCGTCGGGCCGGTTTAGAAGTAGAGCTGGAAGCGGAACAGGAAGACGTCGCTGGTCTTCTGCTTCGACGTCGCGTTGTACTGGACGGGGTCGCCGAAGACGGCGTGATTCCAGTCGAAGACGAGCTTGATGTTCTGGTTCAGATACCAGTTGAACCCGATGTCGGTCATGTAGAGGTTGTTGGTCCAGAGGTTCGGGTCGGCCAGGCCGGACGTGAAGACGTTCTTCGTCATGTCCAGGGCGTTGAATCGTCCCGTCAATTCGATGGCACCGGTCCCGAAGCGGCCCGAGCGAAGGTCGAAGTCGTGCAGGGGGGCCGGGAGGCCGCGGCCGGCGACGGTCTCGCCGGTGATGAAATAACCGGCCTGGACGTAATAACTATCGACGCCGATCCGGTCGTGGGCGGCGAGGTTGGAGGTCAGGGCGTAGTCCTGATAGCCGCTCTGCCATTCGGCGATCAGCGAGAGGTGCTGGTAATACCAGGCCGCGTGGAGGTCCCAGAAGGCCCGGCCGCCCGACTCTCTCGCGTCCGAGTTGAACGAGAGCCAGGGGACGCCGATGGTCGAGTTGCCCGTGGGCCCGACCAGGGTCCGGAGGGTGGTCGGGATCGGGATCGATGTCTGGGTACCCGCCATCACCGAGCCGCCGATGACGAAATTCTCGAGCGGGGTGTCCTTCAGGCTGGCGAAGGGACGCCAGTTGAGATAGCCGAGGAAGTTCTTGGCGTCGCTGGAGTCGATGAACGAATTCCGGGCCGAGTTGAAGATGCCGGCGGCGTAGTCGAGCGGGGCGATCTTGTCGAAGAGGCGTCCCCACGTCATCGCCCCGACCGACCGATAGAGGGCGAAATTGGCCGTGAAGAGCGAGTATTCCGGCGAGATCAGCCCCTGGACGGGCTCGGTATAGAACTCATAAGTAAAGGGCGTCTTGTAACGCCCCATCTTGAACTGGACACGGTCGTCGTAGTGGGCGTTGAGGAAGATGTCGAGCCCGCTCTCGATGTCGATGCCCTGCTGGAACGACAGGAAGTACTCCCAGGGCTTGGTGATCCGGCCGCTGATGATCCACCACTGGCGGGGGATCTCGAAGGTGTCGTGGACCGGGTTCTGGCCGCCCTGCTGGTAGCCCCGGAAGTCGATCTGGGTCAGGTCGTGGAACTGGAGGACGAACTCCTCATCCCCGGTCATGAGTTCGAAACCCTGGCCGAATTTCCCCTTCAGGGAGAAGTCGCGGAAGACCGGCGGCTGGCTGAAGCGGGCCGAAGGGGGAGGGTTCGGCGCCGAGGATTGACCGGGCGCGATCCGGGGGCCGGACGAATGGGAGTAATTTAAAGTCGCCGGGAGCGGGACGCGGCCGGCTCCCGGGATCGGGAGCCCTTGACGGTCGATAGGCGGAGGATTTCCCGGGCCGGTCGGCGCCGTATTGGCATTCACCCCCGCCGACATCCCGGGCGCCGTCCCCGTATCCGTCCCGGTCGACGAATCCCTCGCGGGCGGACCCGCCATCGATCCCGATCCCGATCCCGACGCACCCTGGCTCATCTGGGTTGACAACTGCCGCATCATCGCTTCGAGCTGCTGGATGCGGGCCTCGAGCGCGGCCTCGCGGTCGGTCATCGGGGCCGGGACCGGCGGCGACTGGGCCAGGACGCGGGCCATGCCCCCGAGAATCAGGAAGCCGAAAAGCAGGGACGACCCGTGGACTCCCCGGGGTATCGTGGGCCTTCCCATTCGTCCGTTGCCCCTTATCTTGACAAGGCGTCGCGACATGGATGGTCGGTGTCCCCTGATCTCCCGTAATCTTCCTCCTGTATCGTCATATTTTCGGGCGCAATGCAACAATTCGGCCAAGTCTGCCGGTCGCGAGGGATATCCGGATTGTCTGGGCGAGGGATTGTGGCGGTCAGAGTCTATCCGGGCCGCGAGACCTTTCCGGATAGCCTCTCAGTCGAGCTCGAACCGGCCGGCCAGGGCCATCAGGGCGACGCCGCCCAGCAGCGCGGCCGAGAGCTTCCAGCGGTCGTGGGCGTGGAACTGGAGCTCGGGCAGGAGGTCGCTCAGGGCGATGCAGAGGAAGGTGCCGGCCGAGAACGCCAGCGTGTCGGCCGTGACCTGCGCCGAGGCCGAGCGGCCCAGGAACTCGACGCCCACCCAGAACAGGAAGGCGCCCAGGGGGATCATCAGCGAGAAACCCAGGTTGACCAGGTGCGCCCGCCCCCGGGGCACTCCCGCCCGGAGCATCAGGCTGACGATCGTCAGGGCGTCCGCCGGCTTGTGGACCAGCGTCGCCACGAAGACCCCCAGCGCCCCGGCGCCGAGGCCGCCGTCGGCCCGGACCGCGCCGGCCAGGGCGACCCCGCCGGTCAATGTGTGCAGGGCCAGCCCGAACGCCGCGGCCCCCCAGTGCAGGGCCATCCCCTTCGTCGCCGACCCCGCGCCTCCCGGGGCCGAGGCGTCGACCAGCCCCGCCGAGTGCCCCCGGCCGTGGGAATGCTCGTGACGGTGGGGCGGGCAGGGCTCCGCCGGGTCGGCGGGGGCCTCGTGATGGTGGAAGGCGAAGAACCGTTCGAGGAAGAACAGCGCCAGTAACCCCGCCGCCGACCAGTTCAGGACCCCCACCTTCCCCTGTTCCACGGCCTCGGGCATCATGTGGAAGAACGCCGCGCCCAGCATCGTCCCGGCCGCGAAGCTGAGATAGAGCTGGAGCCGGGTGTGGGTCAGGACCGTCGCCAGCGGCAGGAGTCCGCCCAGCAGGCTGGCCGCCACGACGGCCAGGCAGAGCGCGGCGAGCACGGCGGACATCGCGGGGCCTCGATCCGGACGGGGGCGGTCAGCGGGCCGGAGGACGGCCCCTTGTGGGCCGGCGCCGGACGCGAAATAATCGAATCTGGACCGGCGTTCGCGCCCGGCCCGAGGCCGGCGATTCGGGCCGGAAAACCCCGCGCGACCCGCCCGAGGTTCCCATGATCAAGTTGAACGAGCCCGACATCGTCAGCCGGATGCCGGCCGCGAAGCGATGGGAGCGGCTGGGCGACATGCTCGTCCGCTCCTGGCAGTTCCCATCGTCCCGCCGGGCTCTGGAGTTCGTCAATGACGTCGCGGCGCTGGCCGACCGACTCGACCACCACCCCGACATCATCCTGAGCTACCGGACCGTCCGCCTGGAGATCTCAACCCACGCCGTCGGCGGGCTGACCGAGGGCGATTTCGCCCTCGCCGCCGAGGTCGACGCCCTGCCGACCGACCGCTGAGGCCCACCTCGATCTCCGGAGTCCGGCCCGATCAGCCCTTCGGCTCGACCCGCTTGGGCCCGGACTGGCCGGGGGCCAGGCGGCGGAACTTGGTCTTGGGCAGGTTGTAGACCCCCTTCGCGGGCGTCCACTTCTCGTCTTCCTGGAGCAGGGCCATCCGCTCGGGGCGGGTCAGCACGTTCCGGGCGCGGCCCATGCCGCCCCCCTTCTTCAAGCTCTTGTCGATCGACATCGCCCTGGCTCCCTCAAGGGGCGGCCGTCCGCCCAACTCGACTCATCTCACCGCGACCGACCGGGCCGACCTTCCGCGAAGGGCCTGCGATCGAATCAGAGACCCAAGAGGATACCCCGATCGCCATCCCAGACGCAAGGGCTGTCTCGCGGCCGTTTCAGAACCCCTCGACCCGGCCCCGGCCTCGTTCAAGACAAAGCCAATTCGCCCTTGCAACCGGCCGTGACCGGTGTAACTTATGAAATTGCAACTAGATCGGTGGTCGCTGGTGGGGCCGATCTCGCCGCGAGCGGGACGGACCCAACGTTTTGCGAGACCCGGCCGGAACGAAGCCAATCCCGCCGAACCCTCGCTTCGGTCGCCCTGGGCGATGGACGATCGCACTCCGGGCTTGCCACAAAACGGACCCAACGAGGCCAGACCTCATGAGCCGCGACTTCGGAGAACTCAACCCGTATGCCTCGCCCTCGGCCCCGCTCGGAGTGTCGGAAAAAGCCCCGGAACCGTCCGACCTCCGGTTGTTTTTCCGGTGGGAGAAACTGCGTATCCTCTACAATTTGATCCTGGCGGCGGTCACGGTCCTGACCCTGGTGGTCGCCCCCCCTCGGTCGATGCCGCTGCCGGGTTTGTTCCTGGCGCTGGGGCTCCTCTGCTTCGCGGCGAACGTCTGCTATTGCATCGGGCCGGTCCTCGACGGATACGCGCGGCTCCTGGGGATCGGGCACCAGGCCGTCACCGTCGTGATCTTCACCCTCGGGACGGGGTTGGCCGTCCTTCTCGCCCTGTTCGCCGTCCTGAGCTTCAGCATGTCCGGGTTCGATTGACCGGCCGGGCGAGGGGTCGATTCGTGAAACGTCGATGAATCTGCCCGGCGGGCCTGCCGGGCGGCTGGAGCGGTGTTGCCCTCTCGGATATCGTCTCCTCGTCGCGACCCGACCGCACCCGCCCGCCGGAGCCCGCCCTCCATGCGTCCTTGCCTCCGAATGTTCCTCGCCCTCGGCCTGCTCAGCCTGGCCGGCTCCGCCTCATTCGCCGCCGACGTCTTCCTGGCCAGGCCCTACCTGCAACTGGGCGACGCGCCGGCCTCGACCTCGGGCGACCTCGCTTTGCTCTGGCATGCCGACGACGCGGACGCCAATTGGGCGGTCGACTACAAATCCGCCCCCGACCCCTCGTGGAAGACGGCCGAGTCCCCGTCAAGCGTGCGGGTCGCGGTCCCGGGCGTCGCGGCGCACCGGGTCTACCGTGCGGCTCTCAGGGGCCTGCCGCCGGGCGGGAAGTTCGCCTATCGGGTCAGGAAGGGCGCGGAGGTCGTCTTCTCGGCCGAGGGGACGGCGCGGAAGTCGGCCGACCAGCCTTACCGGTTCGTCGCCGTGGGGGATCTGGCCCAGGGGACGCCCGGCCAGAGGGCGATCGCCCATCGGATGGTCCTGGAGCGGCCGGACTTCGTGATGATCACCGGCGACATCGTCTACGGCCGGGGGCGGATCACGGAATATCGCGAGCGGTTCTGGCCGGTCTACAACGCCGACGATCAATCCCCCTCGGTCGGCGGGCCGCTCCTGCGGTCGACCCTGACCGTCGCCGCGCCCGGGAACCACGACGTCGGCTCGCGGAACCTGTGGCTCTATCCCGACGGCCTGGCTTTCTATTATTACTGGGCCCAGCCCCTGAACGGCCCGGCGGAGGGCCCGTTCACCCCGCCGCTGACCGGCCCCGACGAGAATCGGAAGGCGTTCCTCGACGCCGCCGGCCCGGCCTACCCCCGGGCGGTGAACTTCTCGTTCGACTACGGCAACGCCCACTGGACCGTGCTCGACGCCAACGGTTACGTCGACTGGCGAGACCCCGGCCTCCGGGGCTGGGTCGAGCGCGACCTCGCCGCCGCCAAGGCGGCGACCTGGCGGTTCGTCGCCTTCCACCATCCCGGGTTCAACTCGTCGAAGGCCCACTTCGAGGAGCAGCAGATGCGGCTGATCGCCGACGTCCTGGAGGCGGGCAGAGTCGACGTCGTCTTCAGCGGCCACGTCCACAACTACCAGCGCAGCTTCCCCTTGAGCTTCGTCGCCGGTCGCGAGGCCGACGGCCGGATGGCCCGGACCGGGAATCTCGTCGCCGGGCGATGGACCCTGGACAAGACCTTCGACGGCCGTTCCAACACCCGACCCCGGGGCGTGATCTATCTCGTCACCGGCGCCGGCGGGGCGGGGCTGTACAACCCCGAGCAGCAGGATCGGCCCGAGACCTGGCAGCCGTTCACCGACAAGTTCATCGCGAAGGTCCACTCGATCACCGTCGCCGACGTAGACGGCAAGACCCTGACCGTCCGCCAGGTCTCGGCCGACGGCGTGGAACTGGACCGGTTCGTCGTCGCGAAGTGAGGCGGGAGGGGCCCGGTCGTTCAATCGGCGTGGACGTCGGTGGGGTCGGCGCGGGCGATCTGGCCGATCCCGCCGGTCCTCCTCATCCAGGCGCTGGTCTGCCAGTTGTCGACGGCGGTGGCCTCGGCCCGGACCGGCGGCAAGGGGAGCAGGAAGTAGACCGAGAGGGCGTTGACGAACGGCTCGTACATCCCGCGAAGCTCGTCGAGCCTGGCCCGGGCGAGCGGCCCTTCGCGGACGTCCAGCCCCGCCTCTTTCAGCTCCCGGAGGAGCCCGGCCAGGCGGTCGGCCGGCATCCGTTCGACCTCCGGGCCGATCGGCCGGGCGTGGAAGACCTGGCAGAGGTCGACGACCGTGTGCCTCGCCATCGCGAAGGTCAACTGCGCCTGGTACGGGTCGACCCCTTCGAGCCCGGCGATGGTCAGGGCGCTGGCGTCGAGCATCGCGGTGAGCGCGGCCAGCCACGACTGGTTGTCGTGCTGCGAGCGGTAGTAGCTCAGCAGGGGGAACGAGAGGTGGCTCTCCAGGACCTCGGCCGAGAACCGCTCCCACTCCTGGAGGAAGCGGTCGAGCGCGTCGAGGTTCCGGCCGGGGGCCAGGCGGAGCAGGAGCGACCCGGCCGTCGGCGGCGACCCGGCCCGGGCGTCGAGCAGCGAGATCGTCCTCTCCCGACTCGAGAACGCCTGGTAGAAGACCGGCAGGTAGCCGATGACCACCGCCAGGAACGCGAAGCCGATGCCGGTCTCGGCCACCGCCAGGCATCGGCCGGCCGGCTCCTGCGGCGTGAGGTCGCCGAAGCCGAGCGTGAAGAACGTGACCCCGCTGAAATAGAGGTATTCGAACAGCCCGGGCCGCTGCATCCCGGGCGTGTTCAGCGGCGAGCCGATCGCCCAATGGATCACCCCGAACGACACGATCAGGCCGGTCGCCCAGAGCGAGAACAGGAGGATGACCGACGGCGGCCCGAACCA
>JAJYDH010000002.1 GCA_021777685.1 Planctomycetota bacterium
AACGATCTCTGGCCCCCTCTCCCCTTGTGGGAGAGGGTTGGGGAGAGGGGTCATTCACCGCGGATGGTGCCAAGACCCCCTCACCCCAACCCTCTCCCACAAGGGGAGAGGGGGTCAGAAAGACCCATCCTCGCCTCGACTTACGGTTCATTCAACGGGATTGAGGCTAGGCCGGTCCTGATAGTGGCGGGTGATGAGGTCGTTCTGGAGCCAGAGGAGCTTGCCGAAGGCCCGGAGGGTGCGGACCTCGGCCTCGCGGTCGAGCCCGAGCCCCAGGATCGTGGCGGTGAGCGCGTCGGACACGAACCCCATCAGGGCGTTCATCTGGACCAGCGGGACGTCCAAATCGGGCGAGCCGGCCTTGGGCGTGTGCATCTTGCCGACGAAGTCGAGGTACTCGACCAGCCGCGTGTCATAGGGCCACGTCACCAGTCGGGTCAGGTAGCGCCCGAGGTGCTGCTTGCGGAACTGGATCTGGGCGTGATCCATCGTCAGGGCCGCGACGTCCGGGGGAAGTTCCCCCTCGTAGCCGTGCTGCCGAGGGACGAAGTGCCGCCAGGTGGCGTCATACCCACTGAGCTTGTCGTACACGGCGTCCACCAGCGAAGGGACCACCGGCCCCAATCGCGGGGCGGACTCGTGGATCGCGGCGATGTCCCCCTCGCCGAAGCCGATGAACTCGGCCAGATAGCCGAAGCGGTAGCCCAGGTCCGACTCCAGTCTCCCCTCGTCGATCCGACGCATCCCACCCTCCCCTTTTCCGGACTTGACGATCTCGGCCACGAACCGCCAAACTGGATCTCGTTGTCCTCTTGCGTTTCGAAGCGTACTCCACCGCAAACTGGATGTCAACGTCTTCTTTCTCCATCGGGCCCGTTTAATGCTCTCGCAATCGGTCGAATACGCGTTGAGGGCGGCGGTCTACCTGGCGGGCCAGGCTCCCGAGCCCCGGACGACGGATGAGATCGCCGAGGCGACGCGAGTCCCCCGGCCTTACCTGTCGAAGATCCTTCAGGGGCTCGGCCGGGCCGACCTGGTCCAGCTCCGACGGGGGACCGGCGGCGGCGTGACCTTGACGAAACGGCCCGAGGAACTGACGATCCTGGAGGTGGTCGACGCGGTCGACCCGATCGGGCGGATCAGGACCTGCCCACTGGGGTTGGAGTCGCACGGTGTCCGGCTCTGCCCGCTCCACAGGCGTCTGGACAACGCCCTGGCGTCGGTGGAAGATGCCTTCGGGAAGACGACCCTCGCCGAGATCCTCGCCGAGCCGTCCGGGAGCATCCCGCTCTGCGACTTCCCCGCAACGCCCGTTGTGAGGTCGCCCGGCTAACGGGCCCGGCGATCCCGGATCGATCAAGCCTGGAGATGGCCTCGATGAGGATCGCGACGATGTCCGCGTGCTGGCTCGCCCTGGTCGTCGCCACGACCCTCGGCGGCGAGCCCCGACCCTTCCCCGGCGCCGAGTCGCGATGGAATGGCTTCGTCCGCCACGATTTCGACGTCGACGGGGCGAGGGCCATCGTCGTCGAGCCGAAGACCCCCCTGCCCGGTCGCCCCTGGGCCTGGCGGGGCGAGTTCTTCGGCGCGTTCCCGAACGCGGACATCGCCCTGCTCGAATCGGGCTGGCACCTGGCCTATCTCGCCGTGCCGGACCAGTTCGGCTCGCCCCGGGCGATGGCCGGGTGGGAGAAGTTCCACCGGCGGCTGGTCGACGATCACGGCCTGGCCTCGAAGCCCGCCCTGATCGGCCTGAGCCGGGGCGCCCTCTACTGCATGAGCTGGGCGGCGGGCCATCCCGAGAAGACCCTCGCGGTCTACCTCGACAACGGGGTCTGCGACTTCAAGAGCTGGCCGGGCGGCAAGCCGAAGGGGCACGGGACCGGGCCGGGCTCGGCCGGCGAGTGGGCGAACCTGCTCCGAGCCTACGGCTTCAAGGACGACGAGGAAGCCTTCGCCTACGACAGAAATCCGGTCGACCGCCTCCGGCCGCTCGCCGACGCGAAGATCCCCATCCTCCTGGTCTACGGCGACGCCGACCGCCTGGTCCCGCCCGGGGAGAACTCGGGCTTCCTCTTCGACCGCTACAAGGCGCTCGGAGGCTCCATCGAGCGGATCGTCAAGCCGGGCCAGGACCATCACCCGCACGGCCTGGTCGACCCGAAACCCATCGTCGAGTTCTTCGAGAATGCCCGGCGGGATCTGAAGTGAGCGGGCGTTGTCAGAACAGGTCGCGGAGGACCTCGCCCCGGCTGATCGGCTGGGGGCGGCCGAGGCGGTCCTGATATTCGGCCTCGGGGCGGTGTCCCAGGCAGTGGAAGACGGTGGCCGCGAGGTCCTGCGGGCGGACTCGTCCGTCGCGGGGCTGGCCGCCGATCTTGTCCGACGACCCGTAGACCTGGCCGCCCCTGATCCCTCCCCCGGCCAGCGCGATCGAGAAGACCGAACCCCAATGGCCCCGGCCCCCGTTGGCCTCGAACCGGGGCGTCCGGCCGAATTCGGCCATGCAGACGACCAGCGTCTCGTCCAGCCGCCCCCGACGGTCGAGGTCTTCGAGGAGCGCCGAGTACGCCCGGTCGAAGGGCGGGACGAGGACAGTCTTGAGCCGCTCGGATTCGTTGGTGTGGCTGTCCCAGCAGGGGTTGGCGGGGGGCTCGTCGGCCCCTCGGTACCAGTTGACCTGGACCAGGCGCGTGCCCGCCTCGACCAGCCGTCGGGCCAGGAGGACGCCCTGGCCGAACGGGGTCGCCCCGTAGCGCTCGCGGGTCGCCTCGGGCTCCTCCTCGACCTGGAAGGCCCGGCGGGCCTTCGAGGAGCCCAGGAGGTCGAACGCCCGTCGGGTCTGCTCGTCGAGGAGCTTCGAGGCCGGGTCGCGATCGAGGTTGTCGACCCCTCGCCGGAACCCGTCGATCAGCTCCATCCGGCGGCCGACGCGGGCGGGGTCGAGGTCGACGGGGAGGTCGATCTCCTCGACGCGGTATCCCGAGCGCGTCGGCTTGCCGTTCAGGAGCCAGGGGTCGGCCGACCGGCCGAGGAACCCGGCGTCCTGGCCCGGCCAGACGCTCCCGTCGGTGTTGAAGATCCGGTGCGGCAGGGTGATCGAGGACGGCAGGCCCCCCCGGGATGGCTCGACCCGCCCCACCAGGGCCCCCAGGCTGGGGAAGTCGTTGGGGGCGCCAGGGTTGGCGTTCTCGACGTTCTGGGGCGAGTGCGGCCGGCCCGTCAGCATGTAATAGCCGCTCGACGAGTGGGCGTTGTCGCCCGTCGAGACCGCCCGGAGGACGCAGAGCTTGTCCGCCTGCCGGGCCGTCATCGGCATCAGTTCGCCGATCGAGATCCCCGGCACGTTCGTCGAGATCGCCCCGAAGTCGCCGCGGATCTCCTTCGGCGCGTCGGGCTTGGGGTCCCACGTCGAGTGCTGAGGCGGCCCGCCCATCAGGAACAGGACGATGCACGACTTCGCCCGGCCGAAGCCCGCGTCGCCCGGCTCGGTCGATGCGCCCGCCAGGTCGGGCAGCCGGAGGCCCGAGCCGAGCAGCCCGAGGCCGCCCACGCGGAGGATCTCGCGGCGCGTCCGGCCGTCGCAGAGTCGCGATCCCGGGCCGAGGAAACGGAGCATCGGAGCCTCGTCGGGCTGGAGCGTTGAGAAACGTGGGACCGATGTTGAATATCCGGACTGTAGCAACCCGCCGGGACGGCGACAAGTGCGACGGCCGGTCCTCGATCAGCCGCGATCCGAATTGCGGCGCAAGATCCGGGAAGATCCGGCCCGCGATCGGCGGATAATGGAGGCATCGAGACCAGGACGAGCGGACCCGGCGAGACCTCGCGATGACCCGGCCCGAAGCGACCGACGATGAACGCTGGCTCGCCGTGAAAACCCGGGATACCCGGGCGGACGGCGCCTTCGTCTACGCGGTGAGGACGACCGGCGTCTACTGCCGGCCGAACTGCCGGTCGCGGATGCCGAACCGGGCGAACGTGGCGTTCTACCGCGACGCCGGGGCCGCCGAGCGGGCGGGGTTCCGGGCGTGCAAGCGGTGCGAGCCGAGGTCGACCGCCCCGGACCTGCGCCGCTCTGGGGCGATCGCCCGGGCGTGCTCGCTCCTGGCCGGTTCCCCGTCCATCCCCGGACTCGGCGAGATCTCGGCCGCCGTCGGGCTCAGCCCGGGTCACTTCCATCGGCTGTTCAAGAAGGCGACCGGCGTGACGCCGAAGGAGTATGCGATGCACGTGCGTTCGGAACGGCTCCGCGACGGGCTGGCGGAGGGGGAGACCGTGACCCGGGCGATCCTGGGCGCGGGCTTCGGGTCGATCGGACGGGCTTACGACGACTCGGGCCAGGAGTTGGGGATGACCCCGGGCGAATATCGCCGAGGGGCGGAGGGGCGGCCGATCCGGTACGCGACGGCGGGGTGCTCGCTCGGCGTGGTCCTGGTCGCCGCGACGGACCGCGGCCTCTGCTCGATCTCGCTAGGAGACTTGGCGGTGGCGCTGGAGGCCGAACTCCGCGAGCAGTTCCCGAAGGCGGAGCTGGCGGGGGACGACCCGGTTTTCGAGGAGCACGTCCGCCGGGTCGTGGCGATGGTCGAGGAGCCGGGCGCGGCCTTCGACCTGCCGCTGGACGGCCGGGGGACGGCCTTCCGCCGCCAGGTCTGGGCGGCCCTGATGTCGATCCCGGTCGGCTCGACGGCGACTTACGCGGAGATCGCCCGGCGGATCGGCCGCCCTTCGGCCGTCCGGGCGGTCGGGACGGCGTGCGCGACGAACGACCTGGCCGTCGCGATCCCCTGCCATCGGGTCGTCCGGGGGGACGGCGGTCTGGGCGGCTATCGCTGGGGAATCGGGCGGAAGAAGGCGTTGCTGGAGGCCGAGGCCCTGGCCACCTCAGAGGCCCCATCGGACGATCTGGCCGAGCCGGGCGGGGGTGGGAGTCTTCCAGACCCTGACGACCGGCCGGGGCGGGTTGGTCGGCCGGCCGTTGGGCCCTCGGCCTGAGTGGTCGTCCTTGAGCACCGCGCAATCCCGGGCGATCCTGAGGACGTGCGACGGCATCAGCCCGGGCTCGGCCGCCTTGAGGATGACGGCGACGCCCGCCAGGTAGGCGGCGGCGTTCGAGGAGCCGAACGAGACCTGCCCGTCGCTGAAGTAGGCCCGCGAGTCTTCCAGGACCACGTCCGGCTTGGGACGGCCGTCCAGGGTCGGGCCGACCGAGGAGGACGGGCTGGCCTCGCCGACGGTGAGCACGCCCGGATGGTCGGCCGGCGGGTAGAGCTCTCCGACGTTGCTGGCGTCGACGAACGTCACAGCGTCTTCCGGACCGGTCCCGCCGGCGGGGACGTAGGCGTCCCGGCTCGCGGTCAGGAGGATGCGGATGCGGTCGGTCGCGGTGAACCGCCCCCGGCGGGCCTTGACCCTGATCCGGTAGCAGAAGTCGGGGTCGGTCGGGACGTGCGGGTTGGCGGCGAGGTCGGCCAGGACCACCCGCTCGCGGGGGTTCCGGCTCTCGTCGGCCGTCGCGACCCTGTCCCCCGAGACCTGGATCTTCTGGCTCGAACCGACCACCTTGCCGGTCCAGTCCTCGACGAAGAGGTCGAGGTCCTTGTCGGTCCCGGCGTCCTCTTCCTCTTGATAGTCGTTCCAGGTGAGGGTGATGGTCAGCGTGTTCTCGTCGACCCGGTTGCGGAACCGGAGCGCGGCGACGTCGGCGATGTTCCGGAGCCGGAGGTAGCCGTCGGAGAGGACCCGGACGGGGCCGTCGTAGACCCGGCCGCCGTAGTTGCCCGCCGCGTTGACCCAGAGGATACCGCGATTGGTCGCCTCGGAGACGATCCGGTCGATGGGCCCCTTGCCGTCTCCGTTGCCGCCGCCTTCAAACGAGCCGCTGAAGAGGATGATGTCGACGTGCTTCTCGATCGCGAGGCGGACCGCCCGTCGGAGCATGGTCGGCCCGTTGGCGTTGAGGAGGAAGAACTTCGGGCCGCCCGTACGCGAGCCGGCGACCGACCAGACGATCTGGGCCATCTCGCGGCCGTGGCGATTGCCGGGCTCGAACGGCTTGCGGTACTTGGGATCGCCCAGGCCGAACCCGCGGACGAAATCCGGGTCGTAGTGCTCGACGATCTCGGTCCCCTCGGGGAGATAACCCCGGCCCGCGCCGAGCCCCTCGAAGCCGTAGTCGAGCACGGCGACCTTGATCGACTCGACGCCCGTCACCCCGTCGTATCCCGGGGCCAGGCCGAGGCGCTCGCGGACGGCCCGGACGTCGGCCAGATGGGCGGGGGCGCGCCGGGGCGCCGCGGGGCGATTCGGCTCGTCGGCCGCCGACCTGGGGAGGCCGGCGACCAGGAGCGCGAGGAGTCCCACGATCGCCAGGATCTTGATCCGGGCGGCGATCACCAGCGTCCCCTGTGGAAGCCGTAACCGCCGAAGCCCCGACCGTAGCCGAACCCGTACCCGCCGAAGCCGAACGGATAGCCGAAGCCGAAGCCCCCGTATCCGAAGCCGCCGTAGCCGAAACGGCCGAAGCCGAGCCCGAAGCCGTAGCCCGGGAAGCCGTATCCGAAGCCGCCGAAGCCGAAGAAGCCGCGCCTCCGGCCGAAGAAGCAGGCCTGGGTCGGCGATTCGCCGTCCAGCTCGCTCCCGGGGGCCGCCTGGGCGACCGACGGCGTTGTCGAGGTCGCCTTCTCCTTCGTCCCGAATTCCGAATCCAGCTCACCCGCCCGGGCGGCCGAGCCGAGGGCGAGCAGGATCGCCGCCAGGAACACGCCAGTCCGTTTCATGGGTGCTTACTCCCGTCGATGTTGGGGGGAATCCTCGTCTCCCCACCTGCAATTCTACGACCCGACGGCCCGCCAGGACACCCGGGATTCGCGAAGCTTCGCCGGTTCGGCACTGGCGGCGGCGTGACGACCCCCCTATGGTGGGAGGTCGGATACGCGCCCGGCCGGGTCCGCGAGTTTTCGAGCCTGATAGAGGGGGATTGGATGATGAGAGTCGCGAAGTCGTTCGGCGGCACGCTCGTGATCGGCTGGTTCCTGGCGGTCGCCCCGCCGGCCGGGATCGCCGACGACCCGCCCAGGGCGTTCGTCGACGGGGCCGGGGCGGGGTGGAAGACCCTGGGCGAGGCCGACTTCACCCGGGCCAACTGCGACCCCCAGACCTGGACCTGGAAGGGGGCCGACGTCCACTGCACGGGCCAGCCGGTCGGCGTCCTCCGGTCGAAGAAGACCTACGCCAACTTCGAGATGGTCGCCCGCTGGAGGCACCTGAAGTCGGGCGGCAATTCCGGGTTCTTCGTCTGGGCGCCGGAGAAGGCACTTGAGGGGCTCAAGCCGGGCGAGCTGCCCCGGGGCGGGATCGAGGTCCAGGTCCTCGACCACGGCTACGCCGAGCAGTTCGAGAAGCAGAACGGCCGGAAGGCCGACTGGTTCACCACCAACGGCGACGTCTTCCCGGTCGGCACTTCAAGGATGAACCCCTTCGAGCCGAGGTCGCCCAACGGGTCGCGGAGCTTCCCCTCGAAGAACCTGAGCAGGGGCGTTAACGAGTGGAATCACTACTACGTCCGGGCGATCAACGGCGAGATCCGGCTCTGGGTCAACGGCGAGGAGGTCTCCGGCGGCAACGGCTGCGACCCTCGCCAGGGATACCTCTGCCTGGAGTCGGAAGGCTCTCCCGTCGAGTTCACCCAGATCAGGATCAGGGAACTGCCCTGAGCGTTCCGGCCCTTCGAAATGCCGAGGGCCGGCGCGGTCGCCGGCCCTCGACGGTTCGGGGGGGCTCTCGGACGACGATTATCTGGCGACCGGGTAATAGAAGTAGCCGCCGGTCGCCGGGTTGTAGTAGAGCGGGTAACGGTAGCCGTCGCCCGGCTCGTAAGTCTGGGTGGTCAGATAGGGGGCCGCGGTCGTGGCCTGCTGATAGACCGGCGCGGAGGAATAGCCGCTGGAATAGTAGCCGGAGTTCCCATAGCCGTTGTAGTAGTTGTTGTACCCGGTCGAGTAGTTGTTGTACCCGCCGTAGTAGCCGCCGGAGCCCAGGCCATATCCGAGGCCGTAGCCGCCGAAGCCGAGCAGGCCCAGGCCGCCGAAGCCGCCGTAACCGCCCCCGTATCCGCTGAAGCCGCCCCCGTACCCGCCGTAGCCCCGGTTGTAGCCGCCGAAGTTGCCGCCGCGATAGCCGCCGCCCATGTGGGCCCCGCCGCCGCCCATGTGGGCCCCGCCGCCGCCCATGTGGCCGCCACCACCGCCGCCGTGCCCGCCTCCACCGCCCCCACCCCCGCCGCCGTGCGCGAGGGCCGAAGAGGCCGAGGCCGCCAGGATGACCATCGCCAGCGCCGTCGCCTTCGGAGCGAAGCCCAGGAACCGAATCATGGCCGTTCTCCCTGTTGTTTCGAGCGTCCGGGCACGCGGATCGGGGATCTTGTCGGGCCCGTCTATTCATTCTACGACCGAATGACCGCGTTGGGTCGCTCGGGGTGACGGCTTGAGCAAGATTGCCGCCCGCGTCAAGCTCGCCATTTCAGGATGTATGCAATTCACAAGCCGCCAAGAGGGTGGAACAAGAACCGTCTGGCGATGATGGCGGGCCCGGGCCAATGCCGCGGACGGGCCTCGGAGGCTACCCGGGCCGACACCGAACAGGATCGAGGCCGACGACCGGCCGGCCCCGGCGATTGAGGCCGGGGCCGGCCGCCATGTCGTCTCAGATTCGCAATTTTGGATCTGAACGGATTTCGCTTGTTCGGCCCTCCCGAGGATCAGGCCGCCTCGCGGGCCGATTCGCCCTCGTCGAGCTGGAGGACGTGCAGGCCGGTCCGGTGGAACTCCTCCTGGGTGACCTCGAACGGGCAGCCGTTGAGCGACCAGAGGGCCTCGACGACCTCGTCCAGCTCCTGATCGGGCTCCTCCCACGTCACCTGGAACTTGCAGCCCTCGCGGACCCAGACGTCGGCGCCGAGGTCGTCCAGGTGTCCCTCGATCGCGGCCCGGTGGGCGGGGTCGGCGGTGAAGGTCCAGCGGATCAGGTCGGTCGAGGGCTCGTTCGCTTCCGGGCTCATCGGTCACCTCCTTGATTCGGTCGGGGCGACGCGGCCGGCCGCGTCGATCGGTAAATATCGGCCGGGCCGAGGCTCCCGCTTGACACAAAAGTCGCTCATTTCCCCGCCTTGAGGTGCTGGTCGAACCAGTCGGCGAACGCTTCCATGTCCTTGACCATGCTCAGCCAGCCGTGCCCGGCGCCCTTCTTGACGACGAGCTTCGCATCGACCCCGGCGGTCTTGAACTTCTCGACGATCGCCTCGGATTGCTGGAGCGGGACGAGTGCGTCGGCATCGCCGTGATAGATCAGCGAGGGTGCGTCGTCGGCCGAGACGTGGTTCGCCGGAGAGACCTTGCGGAGGATCTCCCGGCGCTTCTCCGGGTCGCTCACCGGCTCCCAGACGTTCTCGGCCGGGTCCAGCTCGCGGAAGTCGAAGGCGGGCCGGAACATCCGCCCGAAGTCGGTGACCTTCAGCATCTCGCGGCCCGCCTCGCCGTAGTTGAGGAAGTCGGTCGGCGGGAAGAAGCAGGCGACCGCCTGGACCTTGCTCGACTCGCGGTCGACGGGGTCCTTCGCGTTCGGGTCGCCCGGGCCGCCGGCCGTCCCCAGCATCAGCGAGAGGTGGCCGCCGGCCGAGGCGCCCGTCACTCCGATCCGGTTCGGGTCGATCGCGTAATCGGCCGCGTGATGGCGGATGAACCGGACCGCCCGGTTCACGTCGAGCACGATCTCCGGGACGGTGTAGCGGGGCTGGCTGCCGTGGACGACGGTGAAGACCGTGAACCCCCGGCCGAGCAGCGGCAGGAAGAAGACCGGGTTGATCGCATCGTGCGACGAGAAATAGCCGCCGCTGACCACGAGCACCACCGCCGAGCCGTTGGCGTCCTTCTTCGGGGTGAAGACGTCCAGCGTCAACGCCGTGCCGACCTTCCGGCCGTAGATCACGTCCGCCTTGCGGTCGAACGTCGGCCCGTCCGCTGCGATGGCGAACGAGGGGATGAGCAGGGCCAATAGCGGTGCGGCAAGGGGGATCGTTCGTCTCATCGTGTCCTCTCGGCGGTGTCGTCGACCAGGCGGATCGGACCATCATAATCGCGAGGCCGGGCCGCGCCATTCCCTCCCGCAGTCGAGATCGGATGGCTTGACCGGACCTTGGCCAGGCCGTGAGACCCGGCGAGGCCCGCACCCGCGCTTCATCGAGTCCGAACGATCATGATCGGCACGTCGACCGGGCCGTTGAAGATCGTGTTCCAGGCCGGGAAGACCGTCTTGTCGGGCTTCCGGGCCGGTCTGGAGGTTGGGGCGTGTGTTGGGACGGTCAGCTTCGACACGACCGGAGCAGGCTCGACCAGGGACAAAAACGAACTGTCATGAGGTCACCCCTCCCCGTGAAACGGGGAGATTCCAGCGGATCACATTCGCGTGGCATCGGCCTTTTCCCGGAGGGAAGGGGTTGCCCTGCCGGATCGGGCTGGAAGCCGCTCAAGCCGACGGACACCTCGTGGGCCAAGGGCCCCGTCAGAGTCGGGCTGCTCTCGACCGACACCAGCAGCGAGCCGAGCTTGGTCAATTTCGACGATGACACGCTCGAGACCCGGTGAGGGGCGAGACGACCCGTACCGAGATTTCCCGGGATTCGCCCAGGTCGTCTGATAATTCGACCCCTCGATTCGCGATGATATAGAGGGCCGGACGCCGTTGCGCGCCGGCCGAGCGTCCGCCGAGGCCCGGCGGGCGTCCTTTTGGACTCAGCGAAGGAGGAGCAATTCTCGGATCGAATCGGTCGGATTTCTCGAAGGGATGGCCGCGTTGAACTGGTATGTTTCGTTGCTCGGTACGGTGGCCTGGCCGCTGTCGACGCTGGGGATCGCCCTGTTGTTCCGCCAGGATGTGAAACGGGCCCTGGGACGGATCGGGCAGTTCCGCTATCGTGACCTCGAAGTGACCTTCCGCGCCGAACTCCAGCAGGCCGAGTCGCTCGCCCGCTCGATGCCCCCGGCGCCCCCGAAACAGGCCGCCGTGCTGGAGATCGAGCCCGGCGGCTTCGTCCCCCTGGCAAGGCCCCTCCTGGGAGACGTCACGCGACCGGTCGCGCCCCTCCGCGAGCGTGAGGAGCTGATGGCGAAGGCCGCGCGATCGCCCCGCGAGGCCGTGGCGGGGGCGTGGGACGTCGTGACCGAGGCCATCGTCCGGACGGCCCAGTCCGTGGCCGAGCGTGGCGTTTCGCGCCTCGACGACCCGGACACGGCGCTCCGATACCTGGTCGACCGGGGCTGGCTCACCGGTGCCGAGGCGATGCTCGTCGGGCTCCTGCGCTCGCTCCACGATCGAGCCGCGAGCCCCGATCGGACCGCGCCGTCGGTCGACGAGGCCCGGCGCTTCGTCGAGCTGTCCCTGGAGGTCGCCGGGAGGATCGAGCGGAAGGGCTGAGGCCGCCGGGGAGGGGTGATACGGTCGGCTCGACCAGGTTTATTCAAAGGTCGAATCCGCGTCCATCGCCCCCCCACCCCAACCCTCCCCCGCGAGTGGGGAGGGGGCCAGATCCGGCCTTCGGCCGGTGAGATCCGCTGGTGTCCGTCCCTCTCCCCCCTCGCGGGGGAGGGTTGGGGTGGGGGGCGTCGCTAGATCGAGAACCTTTGAGTGACCCTGTCGGCCCGACACGCTCCGTTGCGAGATCCGAACATCTGGCGTAGAGTGAGGATCGCGCGACCGACGCGCGGGCCTATCCCCCCTTCCCGGTCTCCCTCAGATCCGGGGATCGATCGCGAGCGAGATCCATGAGCGTCCAGACCACCGAGAGGCCCGTCGGGGCCGACCAGAACGCGCCCGACGTGGCCTTGCCCCCCCTCCCGGCCTCCTGGCGGTCGCTCCCCCGGGCGTTCGTCGACACCGCCCGCGCGCGCTGGTCGAAGGTCGGGATGGCCGACAGCACGGGCGTCGAATTGTCGTTCGGTTCGTCCTTGATCCGGGCGGTGGCACTGGGCAGGGCCCTCGCCCGCGATCTGGGGCCCGAGCGGTATGTGGGGGTGATGGTCCCGCCGAGCGTCCCCGGGGCGATCACGAACATCGCGCTCCTGCTCCTGGGAAAGATCCCGATCAACCTGAACTACTCGGCCAGCCAGTCGGTGATCGATGCGGCGGTCGACCAGTCCGGTATCAAGCACGTCATCACCTCGAAGAAGGTCGTTGAGAAGGTCCACCTCACGCCGAAAGGGACGCTCGTCTACCTGGAGGACATGCCTGCGAAGGTCGGCAAGCTCGACAAGCTCTGGGCGGCCTTCGTGGGCAAGGTCTGCCCCGTTGGTTTAATGGGTTCGTTTTTGCCGGGACTGAAGGATGAGAAGTTCGACGCGACGGCCACGGTGATGTTCACCTCGGGCTCGACCGGCGACCCCAAGGGCGTGGTCCTCTCGCACGGCAACGTCCTGTCGAACGTCCATCAGATGAGGCATCACCTCAAGCTCGACCCGCTGGACGTGGTCGCCCTGGGCATCCTGCCGTTCTTCCACTCGTTCGGCTACACGGTGGGGATCTGGACCATCCTCCTGCTGGGCAAGAAGGCGGTCTACCACTCGAACCCGCTCGACACCAAGGTCATCGGCGACCTCTGCGAGAAGCACAAGGTCACGCTGATCGCGGCCTCTCCCACCTTCGCCCGGCACTACATCCAGCGCAAGCCCGAGCAGTTCGCCGGCCTGGTCCACCTGCTCCTGGGGGCCGAGAAGCTCCAGCCCCAGACCGCGCAGGAGATCCGCGACAAGATCCACCTGGAGCCGCTCGAAGGCTACGGGACGACCGAGATGTCGCCGGTGGCCGCGGTCAACGTCCCCTTCGACGTCACCCTGCCCGACGGCCGGGTGGTGCCCGGGAACCGGCCGGGGACCGTGGGACGCCTCCTGCCCGGCACGGCGGTCAAGACCATCGACCCCGAGACCGACGCCGACCTGCCGAGGGGGTCCGAGGGCATGGTCCTGGTCAAGGGGCCGCAGATCATGCAGGGCTACCTGGACCGCCCCGACGCGACCGCGAAGGTCCTCCGCGACGGCTGGTATAACTCGGGCGACCTGGGCTTCCTCGACGCCGACGGGTTCCTCCGGATCACGGGCCGGCTGAGCCGGTTCTCGAAGATCGCCGGCGAGATGGTGCCGCACCTGGGCGTCGAGTCGGCGCTGATGGAGGCCGCCGGGGTCGACGAGATGGCCCTGGCCGTGACCTCCGTCCCCGACGACAAGCGCCAGGAGCGGCTGATCGTCGTCCACACGAAGCTCGCGATCCCCCCCGCCGAGGTCTGCAAGAAGCTCCTCGCCGCCGGGTTGCCCCGGCTCTGGGTCCCCTCCGCCGAGGATTTCCTCCAGGTCGAGGCCATCCCCCGACTCGGCCCGGGCGGCAAGCTCGACTTGAGGAAGCTGAAGGAGATCGCCCTGGAGGCGAGGAAGAATTGAACCGCCAAGACGCCAAGCTCGCCAAGGAGGAAGAAGAGAAGTATCAGAGGAAGCAGATCAGGAGCGAACCGGAAAGAGAGCTGGATGAATTGGCCCATCGCGTGATCGGCGCGGCCATCGAGGTGCATCGGCATCTCGGGCCGGGATTTCTCGAAGGGGTCTACGAGGATGCTCTCGCCGTAGAGTTCACGCTTCGCGGACTCGCCTACGCGAGGCAGAAATCCATCGCGGTCTATTACAAGGATCATCCCGTCGGTGAAGGTCGGCTCGACTTTCTGGTGGAAGAGTCTCTGATCGTGGAGTTGAAGGCGGTCGAAGGGCTCGCCGCGATCCACAAGGCGCAAGTCTTATCCTACCTGAAAGCCACCCGGCTGCGGCTGGGCGTCCTGATCAATTTTAATGTCCCCATCTTGAGGGACGGGCTACAAAGAGTCATCCTGTCCTGAATTCCCCCCTTTCTTACTCTCTTTCTCTTCCTCCTCCTTGGCGATCTTGGCGTCTTGGCGGTTCAATCCTCTTCAATCCCCGAGCGCAACCACCCGGAGCCTGGGATGAACGTGGTTCTTCGGGTCACCGCCGGCCCCCACGCGGGGATGGAATACACCTTCGACCGTCACGAGACGTTCGTGGTCGGGCGGTCGTCGCAGGTGCAGTTCCCGGTGCCCGAGGACGGATTCCTGTCGAGGAACCATTTCCTGATCGAGTTCAACCCGCCGGTCTGCTTCCTCCGCGACCTGGGCAGCACCAACGGCACGAAGGTCAACGGCCACCGGGTCGACGCCGTCCGGCTCCGGGACGGCGACACCATCACGGCGGGGGAAAGCTCGTTCGTGGTCCGGGTCGAGGAGACCTCGTGGGACGGCCGGCCGAAGATCCACTGCCTGGGCTGCGGCAAGAACGCCCCGCATGACATGGCCGTCAACGCCCGGCCCGACGAGGATGCCATCTCTTGGCTCTGCGACGAGTGCATCGCCCACCGCCGCAACTATCCGACCACCGACTCGGAATATCTGATCGAGAAGCGGATCGGCGGCGGCGGGATGGGCGAGGTCTTCCTCGCCCGCCATCTCCCGACCAACCAGCCCGTGGCCATCAAGATGATGGTCCCCTCGATCGCCGCCAGCGACCGCGCCAAGCTCCGGTTCCAGCGCGAGCTTGATGTCCTCAAGAACCTCCGGCATCCCAACATCGTCGCCTTCCACACGATGTTCGAGATGGACGGCCAGTTCCAGCTCGTCATGGAGTACGTCGTCGGCAAGGACGCCCACGACTGGGTGAAGTCGCTGCCCGGCCCGCTCTCGGCCTCCGCCGCCTCCCGGATCGGCGTGCAGTTGATGATGGCGCTCGACCACGCCCACGCCAAGGGGTACGTCCACCGCGACATCAAGCCCTCGAACCTGCTCGTCACCGGCCCCCCGGTCCGGCCCTCGATGAAGCTCTCCGACTTCGGCCTGGCCAAGAGCTTCCGCGACAACGCCGGCTTCGCCGGCCTGACCCACCAGGGGGACATCGGCGGCTCGGGCGGGTTCATCTCACCCGACCACATCCGCGACTTCCGCGACGCCAAGGAGCCCGCCGATATCTACAGCGCCGGGGCCACGCTCTATTACCTGCTCACGAACCAGTTCCCCTTCTACAACTTCAACCCCAACCGCGCCGACGCCTACACGATGATCCTGGAGCACCCCGCCGTCCCCGTCCGCGCCCACCGCCCGGACCTGCCCGAGGGGCTCGACAAGGTGCTCCGCAAGGCGCTCGAAAAGCAGCCCAAGGACCGCTGGAAGTCCGCCGCCGCGATGGCCGCGGCGCTCAAGCCGTTCCTGGACGCGATCTGATCGTGTAGGGTGGGTCGAACGATCCGATCAGATCGAAAGACCGCTGGACAGGCTCAGCCCTAGATTCCGAGACCGACGGTCGTGGAAAACGCCCGATGCCCCGACATCAATTCCAGGTACGCCTGATCGACCTTATGCTGATCGCGGCGGCGACCGCGCTCGGCCTCTCGCCGTTCATGCGACAGGTTGGCCACTTGCTGTACTCGACCATCGCTCACATCGTCAGGAAACCGCCGTCGCCGTCCGATTGCGCCAAAATCGCCCTGTTTCTCGGGCTGTTTTCCGCATATGTGACCGGTTTGATCATCCATCCCGCCGGCCCGGCCATCGGACCCGGCTCGGATCGGACGGAACTGAATGGGTCGAGGTCCGGGAGTAGAAAGTCTTGAGGCGCCAGGGGGAGATCGCCATCATCGGCGTGGGCCTGATCGGAGGGTCGATCGGCCTGGCCCTGCGCTCGAAGGGCCGGGCGAAGCGGGTTGTCGGGATCGGCCGCGATCGAGGCCGGCTGGAGGAGGCAAAACGGCTCGGCGCCATCGACGATTTCACGACCGACCCGGCCGAGGGGGTCGCGGAGGCCGAAATCGCGGTCGTCTGCACGCCGGTCACTCGGATCGTCGAGGACATCCTGGTTGCCGCCCGATCCGGCCCGGATTCGATCCTGGTGACGGACGCGGGCAGCACCAAGTCCCGGATCGTCGAGGAGGTCGGGCGCGACCCGCGCGGCCGGGCCTGCTTCGTCGGCGCCCACCCGATCGCGGGATCGGAGCGTCAGGGGGCCGCTCATGGCCGCGCCGACCTGTTCGAAGGCCGCTCGTGCGTGCTGACCCCGACCCCGATCACACCGCCCGATCGCCTCGAACGCGCCAGACAATTCTGGGCCGGGCTGGGCTGTCGGGTCTTCGAGTTCGACCCGGCCGAACACGACCGGCGGCTCGCCCTGACCAGCCACCTCCCGCACGTCGTGGCCGCCGCCCTGGCGGGCTCGATCGACCCGGATCTGCTCCCGCTCGCCGCCGGGGCGTATCGCGACGGGACCCGCGTGGCCGAGGCCGATGCCGCGCTCTGGGCGGGGATCTTCGTCGAGAATCGCCGGCCGGTCCTCGAAGCCCTCGACCGGTTCGAAGCCCAGCTCGCCGACTTTCGGGAGGCGCTGGAGGCCGACGACCCGGGCAGGCTCGTCGAGTGGTGGGACGCCGCGAAGGGCCACCGTCGACGGTTCGGCCCTCCGCCCGATTCGCTTCCGGTTTGAAATCCTCGCGGGTATTCCTCATAATAAGGGCGCTGGTCCAACAACCGACGCCTGAAATTGGCACAACTCCAAGCTTTTCCCGATCTTCCGCGAAGCGAGACGGCCGCCCCACCGCTCGACGGGGCGACCGACGCGGAGGATTTTCGACCTGGCGAGATACGAAACGGGTCCTGGCCTCATGCTCTGGCATCTCCAAATCGACCCCGCGCCGGGTCAGCTCGACCTCGCCGGACGGCGGATCGCCGCCGATGCCGCCGAACTCGGCCTGCCCGGCCCCTGGACCGTAGGGGCCTCCCGAGGGTTCCTGATCGAAGGGCCGCTCGACCGTCCGAGCGTGACGAGGGCCGCCGAGGCCGTACTGGTCGACCCGGTCGTCGAGACGTACTCGATGCGGGGCGTCGATGAATTCCAGGCCGTCGCCTCTTCGAGCACGGTCGTCCACGTCCTGCCCAAGCCGGGCGTGACCGACCCAGAGGCCGAGAGCGCCCTGGCCCTGCTCCGCGACCTCGGGCTGGCCGTCGAGAACGTCCGGACGATCCGGACCTATCGCGTCGAGGGGCCGGAAGCATCCCTCCCCCGCCTGATCGGCCGGGTCCTGGCCAACGATGCCGTCGAGCAGGCCGTCGTCGGCCCCCTGCCCTTCGACCGGCTCGGCCAGGGGACCTCGTACCGCTTCGCCCGGGTCGAGGTGCCGATCCTGGGCAAATCCGACGCCGAATTGCTCGACATCAGCCGGAAAGGGCAGCTCCACTTCAGCCTGGCCGAGTTCCGGGCCGTGGAGCGGTACTTCGAGGAACTGGGCCGCGAGCCGACCGACTGCGAGCTGGAGACCCTCGCCCAGACCTGGAGCGAGCACTGCTCGCACAAGACCCTCCGGGGGCGGATCGAGTTCGACGGCCGGGCGATCGACAACCTGCTCAAGCAGACCATCTTCGGCGCGACCCAGCGGATGGGGCTCGACTGGCTGGTCAGCGTCTTCGCCGACAACGCCGGGGTCGTCCGGTTCGACGAGGATTATGACGTCTGCTTCAAGGTCGAGACGCACAACCACCCCTCGGCGATCGACCCTTACGGCGGGGCCAACACCGGGCTCGGCGGCGTGATCCGCGATCCGATGGGCACGGGCCTGGGCGCCAAGCCGATCTGCAACACCGACGTCTTCTGCGTCGCCCCGCCCGACACCCCGGCCGATTCTCTGCCGGCCGGCGTCCTCCACCCGCGCCGGATCTTGAAGGGGATCGTCGCCGGGGTCCGCGACTACGGCAACCGGATGGGCATCCCGACCGTCAACGGGGCGCTCGTCGGCCATCCCGCCTACCTGGCGAACCCGCTTGTCTTCTGCGGGACGGTCGGCCTGATCCCCCGGGGGATGTCGACCAAGTCGGTCGAGCCCGGCGACCGGATCGTCGCCATCGGCGGCCGGACCGGCCGCGACGGCATCCACGGCGCCACGTTCAGCTCGGTCGAACTGACCAGCGAGAGCGAGTCGATCTCCGGCGGCGCCGTCCAGATCGGCAACGCGATCACCGAGAAGATGGTCCTCGACGTCGTCCTCCAGGCCCGCGATCGCGGCCTCTTCCGCTCGATCACCGACTGCGGCGCCGGCGGGTTCAGCTCGGCCGTCGGCGAGATGGGGGCCGAACTTGGGGCGGAGGTCGACCTCGACCGCGCCCCGCTCAAATACGAGGGGCTGTCATACACCGAGATCTGGATCTCCGAGGCCCAGGAACGGATGGTCCTGGCCGTCCCGCCCGAGAAATGGGCCGAACTTCGGGCTCTCTGCGAGTCGGAAGGGGTCGAGGCGACCGACCTCGGCCGGTTCGTGGATACCGGCCGGCTGACCTTGAAATACCACGGCGAGGTCGTCGGCGACCTGTCGATGCACTTCCTCCACGACGGCCGCCCCGCCGTGATCCGCAAGGCGACGTTCACGCCGGTCGAGCCGAAGCCCCTCGAATTGCCCAACCAGGCCGATTACACGAAGGATCTCCTCGACATCCTCGGCACCTGGGACGTTTGCAGCAAGGAATGGATCGTCCGCCAGTACGACCACGAGGTCCAGGCCCGCACCGTGGTCAAGCCGCTGGTCGGGGTGCTCGACGACGGGCCGGGGGATGCGTCGGTTGTCCTGCCGGTGGCGGGCTCGATGCGAGGGCTGGCGATCTCCTGCGGGATCAACCCGCGTCACGGGCTGATCGACCCCTACGCGATGGCCGGGTGCGTGATCGACGAGGCCGTGAGGAACTGCGTGGCCGTCGGCGCCGACCCGGACCGGATCGCGATCCTCGACAACTTCTGCTGGGGCAATACCGAGCGGCCCGAGACGCTGGGCTCGCTCGTCCGCGCCGCCGAGGGCTGTCGAGACGTGGCGCTGGCCTACGGGACGCCGTTCATCTCGGGCAAGGACAGCCTGTACAACGAATACACGCATGAAGGCAAGAGCCTGGCCATCCCGCCGACCCTGCTCATCAGCGCGATGGGCCAGATTCCCGACGTCCGCAAGTGCGTGACGATGGATCTGAAGGAGGCCGGCAACCTCCTGCTCCTGGTCGGCGAAACGCGCGACGAACTGGGCGGCTCGCACTGGGCGATGGTCCGGGGACTTGAAGGGGGCGATGTTCCCCGGGTGGACCCCGAGACCGCGCCTCGCATCTTCCGGGCCCTCTACTCGGCCATCTCCCGTGGCCTGGTCCGGTCGTGCCACGACCTGAGCGAAGGGGGCCTGGCCGTCGCCCTTGCCGAGATGGCCCTCGCGGGCGGCCTGGGCTTGGAGGCGGGGTTCGGCCTGGACCACTCATCCTCGCACCCGGCCTCGTTGCTGTTCTCGGAGTCGCCGACCCGTTTCGTCCTGGAAGTCCGCCCCGACGCGGTCGCCGAGCTTCGATCCCTGTTCGAGGGGCTGCCGATTGGCGAGGTTGGCACGGTGACAGACACCCCTCGGCTGGTCGTCCGCCACTCCGAAACGACCCTCATCGATGCACCGCTGTCCGCCCTGAAAGAAGCCTGGCAGGCCCCGCTCCGCTGGTGAGCAAGCTCGCTCGAAAACGCCCCGCACTAAAACGCAAAGGAAAACGCCGATGCTACGCTTCGTGACCTTCGTCGACGGCTCGAATCTCGACGGTGTCCTGAAACACCTGAATTTGCGGGTGGACGACTACGGTTCTTTCTATCGCCATGTCTTCGAGCAGAGCGTGCAGTACTGGGGCCGGACCTTCGCCGACGGCTCCCCCTGGCCCTCGGCGCAGCATTCGCGGATCTACTGGTATGTCGTCGGCAAGATGGACGAGTGGGACCTGAACGACCCCAAGGCCGAGGCCCGGCTCCGGAGCCGGTTCGAGTTGAACCCCCGCCTCCGCGACAGCTACCTGGAAGACATCGCCCGCCGCCTGCCCGACCTCCCGCACGACCGGCGGAACGAAGAAGCCTGGAACCTCTGCTTCGCCGAGACCCGCGAGTGGTACGAGAACAAGCGCCGGGCCCTGGAGCGGAAGAAGCGGTTCTATCACGGCGTCCAGGCCGCGACCGACTTCGTCGAGATCCGCCAGGAAGGGCACTGGAAGGTCGACCTCCTGCACCACACCCTGAACGAGAAAGGGCTCGACACCAGCCTCGCCGTGGACATGGTCGCGCTCCAGGACACTTATGACATCGCCATCCTGATCTCGGGCGACGCCGACGGCATCCCGGGCATCAACTACGTCAAGGGGCGGTCGAAGCACGTCGGCGTGGCCGAGTTCCGCCGGGGGGCCCCGGCCGACTTCCCGACCAAGGGGGCCTCGTCCCGCCTCAAGATCGCCGCCGACTTCGTCGTCCAGGTCTACGAGGCCGACATGATCCGCCGGAACCTCGCCTACCGCGCGGAGCCGGATTATCCCAATGTCTCGTATTCCCCGGCCACGCTGCCTCACGAGGGGAATTACTGAGCCCGGATTTCGGATTGCCTCGCTCACATTTCAAATCTCAGATTTCAAATCACAGATTTGAGATCTGAGATGATCGTTCCTTTTTTCTGTCACCAGGGACATCGACCCATGCCCAAGCCCCGCGCCCTCGTCCTGCGGGCCCCCGGGACGAATTGCGACGAGGAGACGGCCTTCGCCTGGCGGCTGGCGGGGGCCGAGGCCGAGACCTGGCACATCGGCCGCGTCCTGGGATCGCCCGACGGGCTCGACTCGTTCCAGATCCTGACCCTGCCCGGCGGGTTCTCGTACGGCGACGACCTCGGCTCGGGCAAGATCCTGGCGAGCCGCCTCGGCACCGTCCTGGGCGACCCTCTCCGGCGGTTCCTCGACCGCGGCGGCCTGGTCCTGGGGATCTGCAACGGCTTCCAGGTCCTCGTCAAGGCGGGCCTGCTGCCGGGCGCGGCGGGGCTGGGCCATGCCACGCTCACCTTTAACGACTCGGGGCACTTCGAGTCCCGCTGGTCCCGCCTGATCCCAACGCCCGGCCTCAGCCCGTTCCTGCTCGACGACGAGCCGATCGAATTGCCCGTCGCCCACGGCGAGGGGAAATTCGTCCTCGCCGAGGATGACGCCCTGGCGAGATTGGAATCGGCCGGTCAGGTCGTCCTGCGCTACGCCGACGAGTCCGGTCGGGTCGCCTCGACCTACCCCGCGAACCCCAACGGGTCGCCCGGGGCCGTCGCCGGCCTCTGCGACCCCACCGGCCGCGTCTTCGGCCTGATGCCCCACCCCGAGCGCCACGTCGACCCGCTCCACCACCCCCGCTGGACCCGCCGTGGCCTCGACCGCGAGGGGGACGGCCTGCGGATCTTCCGGAACGCCGTCCGGGCCCTCGGCGCCTGAGATCCTGACGCTCGGAAAACCTCGGATTCGCGCGAACATCACCGCGATGCCTCGCGTCTATCCTGCATCGGGCGAGGATGACGAGGGCCGGACGACCCGGCCCCGACATTTTCCCCCCGAAGCACCTTACCGGACCGAGGACGCGATGAGTCGCCGGGGTGATTTCCGCCAGGATCGGCCGTCATCGAGCCAGGACGCCCATCGACCGGAGTCCCGGCGGCTCGACGGCCCGTGGTCTCCCTAGGCCCCTCGCGACGAATCCTCGGATCGCGCGGAACGGGCCCGGTGTCATCGCGACGACCGGGCCTCTTCGTTGAATGACGGCCCGTTCGGCTATCGGCACAGGCCACCGCCCCTACCAGGCGGAGAGGAGGGTTCGACTCCCTCACGGGTTACTGATCCGCGCATCGAGTTCGAACGATCCACGCATCGGGATGTGGGAAAGCCTGGTAATCCGCCTGCCTTGGGAGCAGGAGACCGCCGGTTCGAATCCGGCCATCCCGACTGACCCGACCGTCGCACCGGTCATCTAGCGGCGAAGATCCCGCGCCCGTAACGCGGCAACGTGGGTTCGAGTCCCACCCGGTGCCCTCTCGTCTTTGACAATCCGGCCTCGGTGAAGCGTGCCCATGATGTAGCGGAAGCCTGCCGCCTCGCCGTGGCGGAAGTGCGGGTTCGACTCCCGCTGGGCACTTGAAGACAGCCGTGGGACCTCGACGGCGAGGTCGGATGAACGCCCGAGAACGGAAAACTAAGTGCATCATTGTCAAAGCGAGTGACGTCCGCTAATCTGCACCGTCCGACCCCTCTTTTCGCGAGTTGTCCCGGCGGGCCTTTTTTCGGCGCGGCGTCTCCGCCCTCCTCCGACAGGGAGTTTGCGATGAAGCACCATCCCGTTTCGATCCGTCTCGCCCTAATTTTGGTCTTCGCGACCTCAACCGCCCGAGCCCAGGAAGCGCTCGCGCCGGAGACCGCCCGGCGGCTCAAGGATGCGACGGTTTACGTCAAGGTCGCCATCGGGCCGCTGGCCCTGTCGGGCTCGGGGTTCGTGATCGAGTCGACCGGGGATTCGGCCCTGATCGTGACCAATCAGCATGTCGTCGTGAAGCCCAAGGTCCTCGCCCCCGGCGGATTCATCCCGGGCCTTCGCGGTCGCGACCGGCTCGCGCTGTCCATGATCCAGCGGACGTTGGCGGCCAATGAGCCCGTCATCTCGGCGGTCCTCAACAGCGGCGAGCCCAACGAGCAGGTGGTCAAGGCCGAGGTGCTCTGCCAGGTGGAGGACCCCGACCTGGCCGTGCTCAAGGTCACGGGCCTGAAGGGTGCCCCGAAGCCGATCGAGTTCCGCCAGACGACCCCGCTCTCGGAGACGATGCCGGTCCTGATCCTCGGTTTCCCGTTCGGGGACACGCTCGCGACGAACAAGGGCAACCCGAATATCACGATCGGCAAGGGTTCGGTCTCGAGCATCCACAGGGACAAGTCGGGCAAGGTGACCAAGGTCCAGATCGACGGGGCCATCAACCCGGGCAACAGCGGCGGCCCGGTGGTCGACGCCAAGGGGAACCTGATCGGGATCTCGGTGCAGGCCATCCAGGGGAGCAACATCGGCCTGGCGATCCCCGCCGGCGAGGTCCACGCGATGCTGGATGGGAGCCTGGGCCGGCCCTCGATCGCGGCGACCCCGTCCGTCAACGGCGCCCCGCCCAAATACGAGATCCTGGTGCCGGTGATCGACCCGATGAAGAAGCTCAAGTCGGCCACCGTGCAGTACGTCCTCAAGCCGATCCCGGCGGATGCGAGCCGGTCCGGCCAGTTCCAGCTTTCCTCCGACGCGGCGCTCAAGAAGCTCGACCTGGCCCCGAAGGGCGGGATCGCCCGGGTCGACCTGTCGCTCGACCCGAAGGCCGCGCCGACGATCAAGCAGGTCACCGTCCAGGCGTCTTACGTCAACGGCGAGGGGAAGACGGTCTATCTCAATCCGCAGGTCGTGACCATCCCGGCGGCGGTCCAGGTGACGAGGGCCGCCGGGGGAACCACCACGACGACCAGGACCGAGGGCGGGACCACGACCACGACCACGACGAAGACCGAGGGTGGCGTCACCACGACGACCACCGAGACCGTGGGCCCCGACGGGCGGACGAGCCGCCGTCAGACGACATCGACTCGCGGAGGCTCGTCGGGCAATCCGCCGGCGACCTCGGGGGCCGGCAAGGGCCTGGCCCTCAAGGTCGGCGACAAGGCGATGGTGACCTGGGCGGGCAAGGCCGTGACCGCCGAGGTCGTCGGCTTCGCCGCCACGGGCTGGGTCAAGGTGAAGTTCCCCTTCAACGGCATCGAGCTGACGCCCACCCTCCCCCCGGACCAGGTGAAGCTGATCGCCGAGAAGAAGAAATCGCCGCCGGCCGGGGCTACCCTGCGGACCTGGGCGAGCAAGGGGAACAAGTTCACGATCAAGGCGAAGTTCGTCGAGCTGAAGGACGACTCGCTCACCCTCGAAAAAGAGGACGGCGAGGCCGTGACCCTCTCGCTCGACAAGCTGACCGAGGCCGACCAGAAGGCGGCCCGCCAGCTCGCCGACGAGTCGGAAGAGAACCCCTTCGCCACCAAGCCCCGGTAAGAGCCCGCGACCGCGACCGAGCAGAGTGCGGGTTGCCCGCCGACCTTCCCCATCAATCCAGGGAGGGCCGGCGGCGTGCATCCTGCTGGAATCCGCCCTCGGACATCTCCCGACCGACTCCCGATCAAGACCGGGGTTGGATGAGTTGGTTCATCCGCCTCCCTGTTAAGGAGGATCGCGCAGGCTCGATTCCTGCCCCCGGTGCTGTCCTCGCGCGACTCTTCGGAAGGGCAAGCCAATCGGAGATGGCAGCCGTTTCGAAAACGGCCGAGCGTTGAGCCTTGGGGGTTCGACTCCCTCCCCTTCCGCCTCGACTCCACGCGTCCCCGGCCGATCGGCCGAGGCGCCGGCATTCCGGACCGGACGGGCGGGTTCAACCCGCGCGGGACGCACTCGGGGATCGGCCAACGGCAGGCCGCCCGGCCTTGGACCGGGCGATGGAGGTTCAAATCCTCCTCCCCGAACCTGATGATGTCCAGACGTGTCAAAACCGACGAAGCGACGATGATCCGGGGCGGTTGCTGCTGGTAGTGACGCCGCGCTCTGAACGCGGAGGCCGCTGGTTCGATTCCAGCCCCCGGAACTCGCGAAGGACCGATCGGAATGACCCGTCCGGGTACGCCAACCGGCCGAGCGGCCCGGCTTAAAACCGGGTGCCTGTGGGTTCGAATCCCACCCCGGGCAGTCTCGACGGCGCGGTTCGAAGCATGCCTGGCTCGGTAGGCAACCGGCAGACCACTCTCGTCCAGACCGAGAGATGCTGAGGGTTCGAATCCCTCCTGAGCCACTCGGGTCGACACGCCCTCGCGGAGCAGCCCGGAGTGCTCGCCACCCCGTCAAGGTGGAGGCCGTGGGTTCAAATCCCACCGGGGGCGCTGGATGGAAGATGGACCACGCGTCGGCCGGGCATGGGCGAGCCCCGGTGTCTGTAGCACACCCGCCTTCGGGCTCTGGCGGTTCGACTCCGTCCCGACGCATCTTCGATCGCGAGGGCTCATCCCCAGGCGAGCAGGCGCCCCGCCGGCCCTCATGAGGTCGGCTTTCCGGTTCGAGTCCGGGGCCTGGGACTTCGCGGGCGGGCCGGCGCCCGGCCGAGTTTCATACGCTCGGCGGATGGGGTCGACTCCCATGCCCGCAATTCCTCCATCGTCGGCCGGGTAGGCAAACAGGCAAAGCCGCCAATCTGAGGGGTTGGTGCGTATGGGTTCGATTCCCATCCCGGCCACTCATCAAGGAACGTCCCCTGGTCCAACGGCAAGGCGCCCGGCTTACATCCGGGAGACGGGGGTTCGATTCCCTCGGGGATGACTCTCGGTCTCGCGTCGACGGGCGGCTCGTCTCAACGGGAAGACACCCGGCCTGCAACCGGGAGATCGGGGTTCGACTCCCCGGCCGTCCACTCCCGGATGTTGGAACGGAAGGCGGCCGGATACGGCTCGCCGGGCCTCACTGCTAACGAGTGCGCCCCCTCCGGGGGGCATGAGGGTTCGAATCCCTCGCCTTCCGCTGTCACGGGCGATCGAAAGGGGGACACGTGCGGTCGGACATGGACAAGGTGCTGGTGGAACGCCCGCGAGGCGGGGCCGGATATGCCGGCAAGGGGTATCGCAAGGAGCTGCAACGCACCCCTCCCGAGGAGTGGCGGGGCCGCGAGGGGATGAAGGCCCGCTGGCGAGGCGGCTCGAAGCACTTCAGCGACCACCTCGGCCCGCTCAGCCGGTTCTTGCTCTCAAACGTCGGCCGGCCGTGGGACCTCGTCTACTCGGAGATCTGCGAGGGGACGCGCCGGGGGTTCCCGGTCCGCGAGCACTTCCTGGTCCACGTGTTCCAGTTCGTCGAGAGGAGCGCGATCCTCGTCGACGGCGTCCCCTGCCACGGCCGGGGCAACGCCTACGGGACACCGCTGTCGAATTACGGCGGGCGATCTCTCTACATCTGCCCCAGGACCGGGCTCCTCAGGAGGGTCCCGGTGCGGGATCGGCGATAGCGACGATTTGAAACGAGAAAGGGCCACCCGATCGGAGTCGGGACCCGCTTGGAAGGCGGGCGAGCGATGAGCCTTGCGGGTTCGACTCCCGCCCCTTCCACTCCGAGGCCGCGCGTCGCGGCCTCGGTTTCGACGGTGCCCGTGGTGTAACGGCAGCACGCGAGATTGTGGATCTCGCGGCGGTGGGTTCGACTCCCCCCGGGCACCCTCTCCCGATTCCGCCGACAACGACGGGCCGGCGGGCCGCCGCCGTCGAGGCCACCAGCCGACAGTTCACAGGGGCGTCCTCCTGGGAGAGGACTCCGTCTCCAAAGCGGATGGACCGGGTTCAAATCCTGGCGCCCCTGCTCTCTTCGATCGCTCGTAAGCCCTCGGGGTGTGACGGATGGCATGCGACGCTTCGAACGTCGCGGACCGGGTTCGATTCCTGGCGAGGGTATTGAAGTCCTCGGAGTGTGGCGGATGGCACGCGACCCCGCGAAGGTCGAAGGCCGGGTTCGACTCCCGGCGAGGGCATCGATCGAGGAACGACGACGGGGCCGGGCCCGGCTCCGGCGGATCGCCCCGGAGGGCCGCGATCAGGATCGGGCCGCCTTCCCGAGCAGGAGCCGTCCGGCCAGACGGTCGTAGACGGCGTCGGGCAGGAGCCGGACCAGGCCGAGCAGGCCGGCCATCCGCCGGGGGAAGTCGACGCGGGTCTTCCGCCGGGCGATCCCTTGGAGGATGATCCGGGCGGCGGGCTCGACGTCCATCAGGAGCGGCTGGAAGTTCGACTGCCGCTCGGTCATCGGCGTCCGGACGTAACCCGGGTGGACGGCGGTGACGGCGATCCCCAGCCGCCTCAGCTCGGGCCGGAGCCCTTCCAGGAGCGCCGACAGCCCGGCCTTGGTCGCGCAGTAGCCCGCCGAGCCGGGAAGCCCCCGATAGGCGGCCAGGCTGCTGATCCCGACGACGTGCCCGCGACGGGCCCGGATCATGCCGGGCAGGACGGCCTCGATCGCGTGGCCGGCCCCGATCAGGTTGACGCGGACCATCCGCTCGAACGCCTCGCCGGAGAATTGACGGGCGGCCGTGCCGATCCCAACCCCCGCGTTGGCCACGAGCAGGTCGACGGGCCCAAGCTCCCGGGCGATCGACCCGAAGGCCGCGAGCGTCGCCTCGCGGTCCCCCGCGTCGGCGACGGCGACGCAGGCCGTGCCCCCCGAGGCCCGGATTGTCCCGGCCACGGCCTCCAGCTCATCCCGCCGACGCGCGGTCAGGCCGACCTTCAGCCCCGCCGAGGCGAGTTGCCGGGCCATCTCCGCCCCGAGGCCGCTCGATGCGCCCGTCACGACCGCGACTTCCGCCCTGATCCGCATGAAAACCCATCCCGATCCGAGGAATCGCCCGAGTCGACTGATCCCGGGCCATCCGGGCGGCCGATACCGATCCAAACTGGAATGTCGGCGTCGACAATCATGGCGGGACGGCCACTCCGGGGACAAGTCCATGAGGCGGATCGTCGAGGAGATCGCGAACCGACGTGCCGGCGCCCGGCGAGGCCGCTCGCTGATGGTCGCCCCGCTCCTCGCGCTGGCGATCGCCGACCGCGCCCCCGGCGGCGAAGGCGACGGGCCGGAACTGGCCCCGCCCGCCGAGATGCCTCCCATCGTCTCCCGGCCGGCCACGCGATCGGCCGTGCCCCCGACCACGTTGAATGCCACCGGACAGCGGGCCGTCCTGGCGGTCCCGGGCGGGATGGCCATTCCTGGCCGGCCCTCCTCCCCTCCGGCAACGCCGGCCGAGCCCCTCGACCCGGGCGGCGAGCTGTCGCTCGACGCCCCGATCGAGATGCGGCCCGCTCCCTCACCATCGCGCGTCCCTTCCTCGACGGCCCCGGGACGCTCGCCCCGGCCGCTGGTCCTCGAATCCACGCCGATGGGCGACGACCCCCTGCCCGACGAGCCCTCGACGAAACGCCCCTCGACGACCAGGCCCCAGCCCATCCCCGCGCCCGTCCGGCGCCCCCGGCTGTTCGGCCCCCGTCCGGTCCCGATGAGATCCGCCCCGCCCGCCGCCGCCAGGCCCGGCTCGACCAATCGATCGGACGACGAGAACCTTCGCGACGACCCCGCCGCCGAGTCCGCCCTCAAGCGCCGGGTCGAGCGGCAGGCCCGCGAGGCGCTCGGCGACCGCGTCCGGTCGGTCGAGGTCCGGGTTGTCGGCAAGGATGTCGTGATCCTCGCCCGGGGGGTCCGGTTCTACCAGCGGCGAGGGGTCCGCAAGTCGCTCGAAACCCTCCCCTCCCTCTCCGGGCTCCGCTCGGTGATCGAGGTCGCCGACTGAAGGCGGTCGAGATGGACGCGATGCTATCGGGTCGATTTCCAGACCTCGCGCGACCAGGCGTCGCGGATCCGCACATGCCGCCGCAGCTCGTCCAGCGGGTAGTGATGCCCCCGCCATCGGACTCCGTCCCTCAGCAGTGTGAGGGCGACCGATCTCACGAGCGAGACCAGCACCGCGACCGCCGCGAACGGCAGGATTAACGCGTAATACCAGCCGATCCGGCTGTGACTCGACGCCGCCGCGAGGATGATCGCGACGGCGGCGATCCCGGCGACGCAGGTCGACCGGGCCCACCAGGGGCCGACGAACAGGCCGACGTAGGGCATTATCCCCACCGTCAGGAGCCCCAGGATGACAACGGCGGTCCGATCGAGCCGGTAGCCGAGCGCCGCGAAGAAGTTCTTCTCGAGCCCCCGGACCATCCCGCCCAGGCCGACCTGCCAGCGGACCGAGACCGCGTCTCGCCCCATAAGGAATCGCATCCGGTAGCCGGCGAACTTCATCGCCTGCGCCAGCCTCATGTCGTCGTCGACCGAGAGCCGGAGGTGGTGAAACCCGCCGATCGATCGGAATGCCCCGGCCCGGACCAGGTTGAAGGCGCCGATGCCGGCGTGGGCCTTGCTCCGGGGGTCGCCCAGCCGGCCGACCGGGGCATTCATCGCGAAAAGCGGACCGAAGATGCTGAGGAAGGCCCGCTCTCCGACCGACTCGGTGGGGACTTCCGGGGCGACGGTGACGAGGTCGGCCCCCTCGGCCTCCGCGAAGGCGACCGCCTTCCTCAAGGCTCCCGGGCGCAGGACGACGTCGGCGTCGGTGAACAGGACCCACTCGGCGCGGGTCGCCCCGGCGGCGACGTGGAGCGCGTGCGTCTTGCCGAGCCAGCCGGCCGGCAGCTCGCGGACGTGGACGACCCGGAGCCGGTCGTCCTCCCGGGCGATCGCGTCCAGGATCGCGCCGGTGGCGTCCGTCGACCGGTCGTCGACGGCGATCACTTCCGACCTCGGGTAGCCCTGCGCGAGCATCGACCGGGCGGCGGCCTCCACGCCGCCGGCCTCGTCCCTCGCCGCGAAGGCGACGGCCAGGGTCGGCCAGCCGCGATCCGGCCGGTCATCCGGGAGGTCCGCCAGGAACAGGACCTTGTCCCGATGGCGGATCAGATGGGCCAGGTGGACCAGCCAGATCAGAGATCCGAGGACGCCTAGAAATGAGATTGCGAGCATCGCTGTGATCATGGGGCGACCGGCCCTCAACCTACGACCGAGACGGTGATCCTGCGCCGGTGGGGGTCGGTCCGGTGTTCCCAGAGGTAGACGCCCTGCCAGGTCCCCAGGTCCAGCTCGGAGCCTTCGATGGGGATCGACAGCGACGTGGCGGTGAGGACCGAGCGGACGTGCGCGGGCATGTCGTCGGGGCCTTCGGCGGTGTGGCGGAAGGCCGGGTCGCCGTCGGGGACGAGCCGGGCGAAGTACCGTTCGAGGTCCGACCGGACGCTCGGGTCGGCGTTCTCGCAGACGATCAGCGAGGCGCTCGTGTGATGGACGAAGACCGAACAGAGCCCCCGCCCGATCCCCGAGTCGCGGACCGCGCGGGCGACCTGTCCGGTGATCTCCGAGGTCCCTCGCCCCCTGGTGCCGACGGTGAAGCTTTCCTGATGGAACACGCGAGCCTCCTCGAAGTTCGACGACGATCGGACGGCGCCCCTCGGCCTCCCATCATCGCCGATCATCGCGGGTCCGGCGAGCCCCGACGGGACGGGGACCCGTGGGCGAGCCGCCCGTCGAGGCGGAACCTCAGTCCTGCTCGTCTTTTGCGCCCCGGAGGGTCTGTTTGATCGTCCGGAGCAGCCGTCGCGCGCGCCTACGGCCCGATGTCGAGAGATCGGCCTCGGCGATCAGTCGCTCGATCAGCCGCCGCGACTCGTCGAGCAGCATCTCGAACTCGATGCTGTTGCGACGTTCGAGGAACCAGGCATCGAGCAACTCATCGAAATCCGACTCCGGCCGGTTTGCGAGGGTGCCGATCGGGGCCGAGGCCCCATCGTCGGCGGAATTCCAGAGGTCTTCCAGACGATTCTTCGACATGTCCTGGGCTCCTTCGCCCTGGGCCGTCCCTGGCCGACCCGATTCTCCGAAGACCCGCTCGTCATCGTCGATCGTCGGGAGGAAGCTTGCACATGGGGATGGAGGAGTGGCGAGTTTTCTCGCCAGTCTCGGGCACAAGTCGGCGCGATCCCTCTCCATCCTGGAGTCGGATACGGCCGCGACCGTCGCTGAGTGGTGAATTCCGTCATCGGGGACGAATGGCCCCGGCGGTCTTCCCTCCGGAGACGACCGAGGTTTCGAGTCCAGGGGGGGGATCGCCCCGAACCCTTCGGTCACAACCACACCCCGGCCGCGAGAACTCGGGCCGGGACAGGGTCAGTATGGTCCGGTCCGATGTCATTGCCTAGTCATCTCCCCCGAAAAAATCGTCCCGAACCTCCGGACCGGCCGGTCTGACCGGCCGGTCTGATTGGCCGGTCTGACCTCAAATCGTTGCGATTCCATCAGTTGACGACTCAGGGCTCGAAGTAGACTCGGCCCTGTAATTTTTCGGGCCGGCCGGGCATCTCCTCGCGGGCACGCGGATCGTCGTGGACGTAGCGGTAGCCCTGGCCGTAACCCGAGCCGGCCATCAGCGAAGTGACGGCGTTCCGGAGGTGGAGCGGCACCGGCTCGCGGGCGGTCGCGATGGCGTCGGCCAGCGCGGCCTGATAGGCCCGCTTCACGGCGTTCGACTTCGGCGCCCGCGCCAGGTAGATCGTCGCCTGAGCCAGCGGGTAAAGTGCCTCGGGCAGCCCGATCAGGTGGGCGATCCGGGCCGCCGCATCGGCCTGCTCCATTGCCCGGGGGTCGGCGAGGCCGATATCTTCAGACGCGAGGATGCAGAGCCGTCGGGCGATAAAAAGCGGGTCGGCGCCCCCTTCGATCAGTCGGGCGAGCCAGTATAAACCGGCATCCACGTCCGAATTCCGGACCGATTTGATCAGTGCCGAGGCCAGATTGTAATGCTCCTCGCCTCCCTTGTCGTAGGCGAACCGGGCGCGGCCCAGCGCCTCCTCGACCGCCGGTTCCTCGATCCGACGGACCCCCTCGGCGTCGGGCGCGGTCGACCGGACGGCCGCCTCGAGCGCGGTCAGGGCGACGCGGGCGTCGCCCCCGCTCGAGCACGCCAGCCGCCCGAGGATTTCGTCGGCGACATCGGCCCGGAGCGAGCCCAGCCCTCGCGTCGGCTCGTCGAGCGCCCGCCGGAGGATCGCGGAGACATCGGCCTCGGTCAGCGGGTTCAGCGTCACGACCCGCGACCGGGACAGGAGCGCGGCGTTGACCTCGAACGACGGGTTCTCGGTCGTCGCGCCGATCAGCGAGACCGCGCCGTCCTCGACGGCGGGCAGAAGCGCGTCCTGCTGGGACTTGTTGAACCGGTGGATCTCGTCGACGAAGAGGATCGTCTTCAGGCCCTTGCGCCGGGCATCGCGGGCCTCGGCGATCGCCTCGCGCAGCTCCTTGACGCCCGAGAGCACCGCCGAGAGCGGCACGAACCGCGCCCCGGCCTTCCCCGAGAGCATCCGGGCCAGGGTCGTCTTTCCGGTGCCCGGGCCTCCCCAGAAGATCAGCGAGGGGAACGCCCCGCCGTCCTCGATCAGCCGGCGGATCATCCGCCCGGGTCCGACCAGGTGCGACTGGCCGACGAACTCGTCCAGGCTCCTCGGCCGCATCCTTTCGGCCAGGGGCGCGTCCAGGTTCTCTGCCTCCGTTCCGGGCTCGGGGTCGGGGTCGTCGAAGAGGCTCATCGTCTGAGATCTGGCCATCGCTTCTCCGGACCGGGGTCACCGGACGCCCGGTTCATCGTAGGAATTCGGATAAGGCCGGCCCCGACCGTCCGGGCGGCCTGGCGACCGCGGGGTTATTCAAAGGTCTTTGCTCGAACGGTGGCCCCCCCACCCCAATCCTCCCCCGCAAGGGGGGAGGGTTGGGGTGGGGGTCGGAGGATTGCGGCGCGATCTTTGAACAACCCCGCTCGCGCCCGCCGTCGACTTGAATCGGCCGACGGCCGGGCTATGCTGAAGCTCGGCCCGACCCGCCCCCTCCGGCCCCGACCTCAAGGCCCCGGATGCACACGACGCCCGCCAGCCTGCTGGAGCAACTGCGCCGGCCGGGCGACCAGGGTTCCTGGGCCCGGTTCGTCAGGCTCTACTATCCTCTGATCTACCACTGGGCCCGGCGTTCGGGCGCCTCGCCCGAGGACGCGGGCGATCTGGTCCAGGAAGTATTGATGATCCTGATCCGGACGATGCCAAGCTTCGAGTACGACCCGTCGAGGAGTTTCCGGGGCTGGCTGCGCACGGTCACGCTCAACGCCTGGCGGAAGCGGATGAAATCCCCCTCGTTGCCGACCGATCTCGTCGAGGTCGACGGGATGATCGATCCGAGCATCCCGGCGACGGAGGAGTTCGAGGAGGCCGAATACCGCCGGCACCTGGTCGTCCGCGCCTTGCGGCTGATGGAGAAGGACTTCCGTCCGACCACCTGGCGGGCCTGCTGGGAGAACGTCGCCCAGGGCCACCCGGCCGAGGATGTTGCCCGCGAGCTGGGGATCACGGTCAACTCGGTCTACCTCGCCAAGTCGCGCGTCCTGCGACGACTCCGCCAGGAACTCGACGGCCTGCTGGATTGATCGTGTTCGACCACTTGAACCCGCGCCGGAGGCCCCGACGCCGGACCCGCGCCCGGGTCGCGCCATCGCGGTCTCGGAATTTTCCCGACAGATCGCCGTCATCTCGGGGATAGTCTCCTCCGGAGCGATGTTCCGATCACGGATTCGAGCCCTTCGAGGAGCCTACAATCATGTTCAGAATTCAAGGTACAGTGACCAAGGGAGTTCGCCTGGCGATCGCGATCTCGTCGATCATCGCGACCCAGATCGGATCGGCTGACGCGGGGCTGATCCGCGTGCAGTTCGAGCCAAGCTCGGCGTTCGTGGCCTCGACGATCGCTTTCAGCGGAGTGGAGGCATCGGCGGCGGCGGCCGACCCGGCATTCGGGAGCAGCGGGAGCAACGCCTGGAACCACCTGACCATCGCACCGGCGCCGACGCCAGCGGTCAGCCCGTCCTTCTCCAACCTCGTTGACACCAACGGGGTCGCCACGGGGGTCGGCCTCTCCTTCACGGGCACCGTCTATTCCGCCAACGACTTGCCGGTGGACAACAACGGCTCAGACGCGCTGGAGAACGAGTATTTTTTGATCAATCCGACCAGTGTCCGGTACGCGATCACCGGGCTGGCCGCGAACACCTTGATGGCCTTTTACCTGTATTCTCCCAACTTCACCCACTACGACTCCTCCAATTCGGTCGGGCAACCCGATCGGGGATTCACCCTGACGGCCAACGGTGACACGATCAACGTACCCAGCGGCACCGGCACCGGAAACAACGCGCTGGCGTTCGTCACGACCGACTCGACGGGCACGATCTCCGGGACGTGGAGCACCGCCGGCAACGAGGGCGACTGGTCCGGGTTCCAGCTCGCGACGGCCACCGTCCCCGAGCTCTCATCGCTCGTCCTCGCCGCGACCGGCGTGGCGCTCGTCCTGGGCTCCCGCGCCATGGGCCGGAGGCGGGCTGATCTTCGCCGCCCCGACGATCACCCTTGGCCCGCTATCGGTGACGCGAGCTGAGGGGAATGACTTCGCGGGCGGGGGCCGGATGCTCTACCTGACCGACACCGGGACCATCACCAACCTCTCGGCGGGCACGCTCCACGTCCGGCCGGGCGGCGGGTCCGGGACGCAGGGGCCGGGCACGGTCGACTTCGGGACGCTGGTCGCGACGGTGCCCGAGCCGTCGAGCCTGGTCCTGATCGGCGTCGGCCTCGGCGCGGTCGTCGGCCTCGTCAGGTCGGTCGGGCGCCGCCCGTGAGCCACGGGGCCGGGCGGGACGCCCGCCCGTGCCCGTTTCGGGGGCGATTTCCGATCGCGGGCCTGGTAATTTACGGCGGGAGACGCCCGCGATCCGCCCGAGGGATGGCCCTCGGGCGTTCAGCCGGAGACGGTCGACCGAGGGAGTCCCGTGAGATGAGCGCCGAGGCTCCTTGTCCCGACCTCGCCCTCCTGGAGCGGTATCTCCGGGCCCGGCTCTCCGAGGAGGACGCATCGCGACTCGAGGCGCACGCGGAACGATGCGATCGGTGCGCCTCGGCCATCCACTCGATGGCGGCCGACGACGACCTGATGCGGGCGCTCGGGGCCGACTCGTCGGCCCCGACGCGCGGCCAGGAGGAGGAATCGGAGGCGGAAAGCCGGGCCGAGCTCTTCTGCCGGGCCCTTCCGGCCCTCATCGCCGCAGGTGCCGGGACGACCGTCCTCGGCACCGACGACCGGGAGCGGGCGGGCGACGGTCCGGGCGACACGGAACAGGCGCTCGACTTCCTCGCACCGGCCGAGGGTCCCGGCGAGATCGGCCGGCTCGGCCCCTATCGCGTCATCCGCGCGATCGGCGCCGGGGGCATGGGGGTCGTCCTCCGGGCGGAGGACCCGGTTCTGGGTCGGCCCGTGGCCCTGAAGGTGATGAAGCGATCGCTCGCCGCGGGGCCGGCGGCGCGACGACGGTTCCTCCGCGAGGCTCGGGCGGTCGCGGCGCTGGAGCACGACCATATCGTCTCGATTTACCAGGCGGGCGAGGACCGGGGCGTGCTCTTCCTGGCGATGCCGCTCCTTCGGGGCGAGACGCTCGCCGATCGCCTGGAACGCGAGGGGCGACTGCCGATCGCCGAGGCCCTGCGGATCGCCCGAGAGATGGCCGAGGGGCTCGACGCGGCCCACCGGGGCGGGATCGTCCACCGCGACGTCAAGCCGTCGAACATCTGGCTCGAGGCCGAGCATGGCCGCGTCAAGATCCTCGACTTCGGTTTGGCCCGGAACCTCGTCCCCGACGGCCTGGAGACCCAGTCGGGCCTGATCGCGGGCACTCCGCACTACATGAGCCCCGAGCAAGCCCGGGGGGGCGAGGTCACATATCCTTGCGACCTGTTCGGCCTCGGATGCGTGCTCTATCGGATGGTCACGGGCCGGCCTCCCTTCGACGGCCCCGACATGTTGGCCGTCCTCTCGGCCCTGGCGCAGGGCACTCCGAAACGCCCGGAGACCTTCAATCCCCGGGTCTCGCCGGCCCTCTCCTCGCTGATGATGGCGCTCCTGGCCCGGGAGCCCGGCGCGCGACCCGGCTCGGCCCGTGCCGTGGCCCGGGCGATCGGAGCGATCGAGGGCGACTCGACCCGGGTCGCGCGGCCCACGCCGAGGGGGCGGCTGGTGGTCGCGGGGTCGCTCCTGCTCGGACTGGTCGCGCTGGCTTCCTGGATCATCGTCGACCGCCGGGGCTCCCGCCCGGCCTCGGATGCGCGGACGCCGGGGTCGGAGAAGCCGACCGATCCGCCGTGGCCCTCGATCGTCCCGCCCTCGCCAAAGCAGTCGATCGAACGATTGACGGCGCTCCTCGACGAGCATCCCTCCGACGCCCGGCTGCTCCAGGAACGGGCCGATGCCCGATCACGGCAGGGCGACCAGCACGGCGCGATCGCCGACCTCACCCGGGCCATCGCGATCGAGCCGACCTCGGATCGCTATTATTTCCGGGGCTGGGCCCATTACGCCGGGCGGGACCTGGACCGTGCCCTGGCGGATTTCCTCGAGGCGATCCGGCTCGAACCCTCGGTGGCCGCCCATCACACGGCCGCCGCGGCCGTGTTCCGATCCCGGGGGGATCTCGACCGAGCCCGGGCCGAGCACAACGAGGCGGTCCGGCTCGAGCCCGAATCCTCGCCGGCGTTCTGCGGCCGGGCGGAATTCCTCCTGTCTCAAGGCGAGGTCGACCGCGCCCTGGCCGACCTCGACGAGGCGATCCGGCTCGATCGGACCGGCCCCCGGCTCACACCTCGCTCGATCGCCTTCAGGCTCCGTTCCGAGGCCCTTAGAGCCCGGGGCGAGCTCGATCGGGCGATGGCCGACGCCGATCGGGCGGTCGGGCTCGACCCCGACATCGCCGTGAACTATCGAGTCCGCTCGGACGTCCTCCGCGAGAGGAAGGATCATCTCGCCGAGGTCGCCGACCTCGAACGTGCCCGAGCACTCGACCCCGACGACCCGTACACGATGGCCAACCTGTGCAAGGCCCGATATCACCTCGGCGAGTTCCGCCGTGCCGTGGCCGATGGCGACGCCAGCATCCGCCTCAACCCCGGATTCCCCTGGGCCTATCTCTTCCGGGGAGAGGCCCACGCCGCCCTCGGGGAAGACGATCGGGCGATTGCCGATTACACCGAGGCGATCCGGCTCGATCCCCGGCTCTTTCACGCCCTCAGGCTCCGCGCCAAGATCTTCGAAAAGATGGGCCAGAAGGACCGGGCCAAGGCCGATCGCGAGGCCGCCTACCGGATCGAGCATCCCGCCGAGAAGTGACCCATCGGCCATTGCCCGGCGGACTCGCGCCGACTACCCTGAGTGGACCGGGGCGGCGGGGTCGCCGCGACCCGGGCTTTGCGAGTCATCTCCTAACCTATTGGACGGATCGGAACAGCCCATGCCCCACCTTAGTCGACTCCTCGCAGCCTGCTGGGCCGTCGCGCTGCTCGTCACCCCGGCGGGGGCGCAGGAGAGTGCCTCCAGGACGCTCGGGACCATCGAGCGGAACGACCCCCGGCTCGACAAGCTCATCCCGCCCGGCGCGAAGGTCGAGAGGCTGGCCGAGGGCTTCGACTGGTCCGAGGGTCCCGTCTGGGACCGCAAGGGGCGATTCCTGCTCTTCTCCGATGTGCCGATGAACACGGTCTACAGGTGGAAGGAGGGGATGCCGAAGCCCGAGGTCTTCCTCAAGCCGAGCGGCTACACCGGCTCGACCCCCCGGGGCGGCGAGCCCGGCTCCAACGGCCTGATCCTCGACCCGCAAGGGCGGCTGGTCCTCTGCCAGCACGGCGACCGCCGGGTCGCCCGGTTGGAGGCCGATGGGTCGTTCAAGACGCTGGTCGACAACTACCAGGGGAAGAAGCTCAACAGCCCGAACGACGGCGTCTACCACTCCGACGGCTCGCTCTTCTTCACCGACCCGCCTTATGGCCTGCTCGGCAAGAACGACGACCCCAAGAAGGAGCTGCCGTTCAACGGCGTCTACCGGCTCTCTCCCAGGGGTGAGCTGACCCTGCTCACGAAGGAGATGACCTACCCCAACGGCATCGGCCTCTCGCCCGACGAGAAGACCCTGTACGTCGCCAACTCCGACCCCGAACGGGCGGTCTGGATGGCGTACCCGCTCAAGGAGGACGGCACCATCGGCACCGGCCGGGTCTTCTTCGACGCCACGCGCGGGGTCAAGACGCTCAAGGGCCTGCCGGACGGGTTGAAGGTCGACAGGGACGGCAACCTGTTCGCGACCGGCCCCGGCGGCGTGCTGATCTTCGCCCCCGACGGCACCCACCTGGGCACCCTCAATACCGGCGAGGCCACCGCCAACGTCGGCTGGGGCGACGACGGCTCGACCCTCTACATCACCGCCGACATGTACCTCGGGCGGCTCAAGACTTCGACAATGGGCCGGGGGTTCTGACCCTCTTAAAGGCCGCTTTTCTGGCTCCCTCTCCCTCTGGGAGAGGGCCGGGGTGAGGGGCGTCGCCGGACGAGTGATCCCCGCTGGAACTCCGACCTCAAGCCCGTTGACAATGCGACGCCCCTCACCCCCGACCCCTCTCCCAGGGGGGAGAGGGGGGGTAGATTCAGAACAAAGCCAAGCCGATCGAGGAAAATGTCCATGCGACCCGCCCGCGTCCTCCCCGTCCTTGCGATGCTCCTCGGTGCCTGCGCCGCCCCCTTCGAGGAGTCGCGGGCCGAGCCGCCGGCCGGGGAGGGGTGGGCGTTCTCGTATCCGGCGGGGGCCGACCCGGCGAAGAGCCTGATCGACCTCCGATCGCTCAACGAGCCGGTCGCCGGACAGTCTGGCTTCGTCAGGCTCTCGGCCAACGGCGACGACTTCGTGCTCGGCGACGGCTCCCCCGCTCGCTTCTGGGCGATCGGGTCGGAAGTCTTCCGGGGCAATCCCGCCGACATGAAGAAGCACGCCCGGTTCCTCGCCGGCCTCGGCGTCAACATGGTCCGGCTCCACGCCCAGATCTGCCCGCCGGGGCCGAACTCGAACCTCACCGACGTCAACGAGAAGGAGATCGACGGCATCTGGCGCTTCGTCGCCGAGCTGAAGGCCCAGGGGATCTACGCGACGATCTCCCCGTACTGGGCCCACTCGGCCGACGCGACCCGGTGGGGGATCGAGGGGCACAACGCCCCCGGCGCCCTCTGGGGCCTGCTCTTCTTCGACGAGACCCTGCAAAAAGGCTACAAGGCGTGGGCCGCCGCCCTCTACTCGCGGCCGAATCCCTACACCGGCGTCCCCCTGGCGAAGGACCCCGCCGTCGCCATCATCCAGGTCCAGAACGAGGACAGCCTCCTCTTCTACACGATGATGGGGCTCCAACCGGCGCAGAAAGCCCGGCTCGGCAGGAAGTTCGCCGCCTGGCTCGCCGCGAAGTACGGAAAGGCCGGCCAGATCCCGAAAGCCTGGGCCGGTGCCAGGCACGCGGACGACGACCTCGGGGCCGGCCGCGTCGGGCTCCTCCAGCCGTGGGAGACCCTCAAGCCGATCGCCGGGGGCATGGGCGTCCGGGCCTCGGACCAGTTCCGATTCCTCGTCGAGACGCAGCGGGATTTCTATGCGGCCATGAGGCGGTTCTA
>JAJYDH010000250.1:0-4072 GCA_021777685.1 Planctomycetota bacterium
CGGGGCGGCCGGATCGGGAGCAGGGGCCGGGGCGGGCGGGGTCGTCGGGACCGGCGGGGTCGTCGGGACCGCCGGCGAGACCGGGGCCTCGGCCGGGACGTTGGCGGCCGGCGCGCCCGGCGGGACCACGCCCGGCGGGAACATCCCCGGCGGCAGGTTGGTCGGCGACGAGGTCATCGGCGGGGCCTCGGACGGGACCGGCGAGCCCACCGCGTCCATCTCCAGGTTGATGCCGCCCAGCCGGACGATCAGCAGGATCGTGCCCCGCTTGTCGGCCTCAAGGACCGGGTCCACGCCCGGCTCCAGGCGGGTCGAGACCAGCGTCTCGACGTTGGCGACGGCCAGCTCCTGGTAGCGGGGGTCGGGCAGGTAGATCACCTTGGTCACGAAGTTCCCGCCCTCGACCTGGTCGAGGTCCTCGGCGGTGAACTGGACGGGGATCTGGTTGTGGGTCAGATAGGCGTCGGTGGCCGGGGTCGAGGGGGCGACCTCGATCGTCGGGTACAGGGTCATCGTCGGCCGGCCGGAGATGTCGGCCAGCTTGAGACGGTAGATATACCCCTGCATGAAGTTATAGCGGAACGGCGTCGAGCGGCCGGGCAGATAGACCTTCTCGCCGTTGGGGCCGCCGGTCTGCCAGCCGATCTTCATGTCGCCGGTGCCGCCGGGGCCGCCGGGTCCGAAGAAGACGATCTGGCTGCGGACGTTGGGGAACCGCCGGCCGCCCGGCGCGCCGGGGCCTCCGGGGCCGCCCATGCCGGGCATCATCGGGCCGCCCGGCGGGGCCGGGCCGTCGGCGACGGCCGAGTGGCGGAACAGGCGGACCGGCGTATGCGCCTTGCCGTCGAATCCCGTCGTGGCCGACGCCACGAGGAGCATCACTCCGAGCGAAGTCATCGGACCTCCTTGACTCCCGCGACCGGGTCGAATCGCGTCGGGCGGTCGCCCCGAGACGGGGCGGCGGCCGAGGCGCGGCGATCGGGGGAGGAAGCTCACCATCCTGGATTGACGCGCGGGCCGACGGGTCGTCCCGGGCCGCGCATCGAGGTCGAACCGGTCCGGCGGCGGCGGGGCCCTGGCCTCCTGGCCCTCCCCGCACGACCGCCGGGGTTGCGTCCCACGACGCCTAACGATAGGATCGGGCATTCCAATCCGACCCTTGAGAAAATGGGCTATAACCCCGCCATGCCCTACTCCCGAATCATCCCGGCTCTCCTCATCGGCCTCCTGTTGCCCCTGCCCGCCCTGGCCCAGGAGCCGGCGCCCGCGCCCGCCCCGGCGGCGGCCCCCGTGCCCGAAGGGCCGACCCCGGCCGAGATCCAGCTCGACACCGCGACCATCAAGGTCCGGCTCATGGAGCGGATCGCGGCCAGGATCGAGCAGGACGTCGACATGCTGAACCAGAAGTTCAAGCTGGAGGGCAACTATTACAAGGACACCAACTTCCGGGTCCGCCTCCAGCTCAACCTCGTCGGCCTGGGCGACACCGGATCGACCATGCTCCAGGTCTGCGACGGCAAGGTCCTCTGGGATTACCAGAAGGTCCTGAACATGCAGAGCTACCGCAAGCGCGAGATCAGCCCGATCCTCAAGAAGCTCGACGACCCGAACCTCGACGCCTTCTTCCGGAGCCTGATCATCTCGCAGCTCGGCTTCGGCGGACCCGAGGCGATGCTGGCGGGCCTCCGCAAGGCCGTGAGGTTCGATCAGGTCGGGGAAGACAAGATCGACGGGGTCGAGGTCTGGGTCCTCGGCGGGACCTGGCGCGATCGCTCGAACCTCATGGGACCGGGCGACCGGCCGCTGGCGCCGACCGCGCCGCTCCCCCCTTACATCCCGAGCAACGTCCAGATCTACGTCGGCAAGGTCGACGGCTGGCCCTACAAGATCAAGATGGTGGGCAACGCCCCCTCGCTGCTCCAGGAGGACACCCGGGCGATCGACCCGGCGTCGGGCCGGCCGGTCGGCGTGAAGAAGGCGCCGCCGAAGGTCACGCCGAGCCAGATCACCCTGTCCTACAGGCTCTTGCCGCTGGCCGAGATCAAGCCCGAGATGTTCTTCTTCCAGACCCCGGCCGACGTCACCTCGGCCAACGTGATCGACGACACCGAGCAATATCTCGGCTACCTCGACACCGCGATCCAGAGCGAGACCGCCCGCAAGAAGGCCGAGGCCGCCAAGGCCGAGGGCGAGCCCCTGCTCAACGCCCCGCCGATCGACGTCAAGCCGGACCCCGCCACCAAGGGCCTCGGGATCGAGCCGGTCCCCGCGCCTTCGTCGCCGAAATGATCAGGCCCGGCGCGGGATCGAGCACCCTCGACCCCACGCCGCCCCGGTCGGATTCCGATCAGTTCGACGCGGCCAGCGCGGCCTCGATGGCCTTGGTGACCTTGGCCGACTCCGGGGCGTCGCCCGAGTCGAACCGGGCGATGACCTCGCCCTTGCGGTCGATCAGGAACTTGTTGAAGTTCCAGGAGATGTCGCCCGCGAACTTGGGGTCGGTCTTCGCGCTCGTCAGGTACTGATAGAACGGGTGGATGCCCGGCCCCTTGACGACGATCTTGGAGAAAAGCGGGAAGGTGACATTGTACTTGGACGAGCAGAACGACTTGATCTCGCCGTTGCTGCCCGGCTCCTGGGCCCCGAACTCGTTGGCCGGGAAGGCGAGGACCTCGAACCCCTTGGCCTTGTACTTGCCGTAGATCGCCTCCAGGCCCTTGTACTGCCCGGTGTAGCCGCACTGGCTGGCGGTGTTGACGACCAGCAGGACCTTGCCCTGATGGGCCTTGGCCAGGTCGACCGCCTTGCCGTCGATGTCCTGGACCTGGAAATTGAGGGCGGGGGCGGGTTTCGCCGGCTCGTCGGCCCGGCCGGCATGGGCGGCGAAGAAGGCGAGAGAGAGCGAGCCGACGAGGAGGAGCGCGACGCGGTCGATCACGGGTGGGTCCTGGAAAAAACGGGGACGGGCGGGTCGCCGACGGGCGGGCGTCGGCGAGGGCCTCCATCTCCCCTCGGGATTGTTCAACTAGCCACTCATCATGCGTCGTTCGTGGGTGGAAATCAAGCCGCGCGGAAGCCAAGGAGTCAGGACTCAGTCCCGAGTCCTTTGTGGGAGAGGGATGCGGTCATGTTCGAGTCTTTCACGGCCGGGGCGTTGCGGGCACTCCGTCGGGCCGAGGCCCGGGCGCGGGCCCGCTCGGCGAGTTCGGTCGACCTGGCCGACCTGGCCGCTGCGCTGGCGGACGAGTCGGAGAGCCGGGCCGCGAATCTGCTGTCGAGCTTCGGCCTGGCGCCCGAACGCCTCCTGGAGGCGCTGGGATTCGCGGTCGATCCGCCCCCCGACGACGAGGACGGGGCGACCGACCCGGTGCCGATGTCGACCGAGTACCGGGCCGCGCTGGGGCATGCCTCGACCCGGGCCAGGGCGCTGGACCGGAGCCAGTCGGTCGGGACCGAGCACCTCCTGGAAGGGCTGCTCGCGGCCGAGGGGAGGATGCTCGCCGGCCGGCTCGCCGAGGCCGGGCTGTCGGTCGACGCCCTGCTCGACGAGCTGGGGCGGACCGAGGCCACGGCCTTGATGCCGATCCCGCTGGCCGTCGACATCTCGCCCCTGGAGCTGGTCGAGCCGGAACAGGCGGTCGACCTGGCGCGAATCCTCGACGCCTCGGCGAACCGGGCCCGCGAGGGGCTCCGGGTGGTCGAGGACTACGTCCGGTTCGCGCTCGACGACCCGTCGCTGACCCGGCGGATCAAGGAGGTCCGGCACCGTCTGGGCGAGGCGATCCGGGGATTCGACGCCGAGATGCTCCTGGGCTCGCGCGACACCCGGGGGGACGTCGGCACTCACATCATGACGACCGCCGAGCAGTCCCGCGAGAACCCCCGGGCCGTCCTGACGGCCAACTTCAAGCGGACCGCCGAGGCCCTCCGGTCGCTGGAGGAATACGGCAAGCTGGTCGACGTCTGGCTCTCGGGCCGGTTCGAGATCCTCCGGTACGACGTCTATACGCTGGAGAAGCTGACGCTCACGGCCGTGGCCGCCCGCCGGGGGCTGGGCGAGGTCAACCTGATG
>JAJYDH010000250.1:4082-9070 GCA_021777685.1 Planctomycetota bacterium
GGTCGGCGGCCTGCCCCCGCTCGGCGACCTGATCTGGGTCGTCGGCGAGGCCCTGGCCGGGGGCGCGGGGGCGATCCAGCTCCGCGAGAAGGGCATCCCCGACCGCGAGCTATTGAAGCGGGCCCGCGAGGTCCGCATCCTGACCGCTCAGGCGAAGGCCCGGTTCATCATGAACGACCGCCCGGACCTCGCCCGGCTGGCCGGGGCCGACGCGGTCCACCTCGGCCAGGAGGACGTGACCGTCCGAGACGCCCGTCGGGTCGTCGGGCCGGGCATGCTGATCGGCGTCTCGACGCACGAGCGGGAACAGTTGGAGAAGGCCGTGCTCGAAGGCGCGGGGTATCTGGGCGTCGGGCCGGTCTTCGCCAGCTCGACCAAGAGCTTCGATGACCTCGCCGGGCTGGGCTACGTCCGCCAGGCGTCGGAGACGTCGAACCTGCCCTGGTTCGCCATCGGCGGGATCACCGAGGAGAACCTCGACGAGGTCCTCGGAGCCGGGGCCCGTCGCGTGGCCGTCAGCTCGGCCGTGGTCCGCGCCGAGTTCCCCCGCAAGGCCGCCGCCGCGCTCCGGGCCCGGCTTGACGAGGCGGGTTGATGCCGGGGCGGGGCGGGAGAAATGAGAAATGATCGATGGGCGATGGGCGACGGGCGCATCCTGATCGACCATCGACCATCGACCATCGGGAGTTCAGCCGGGCCGTCGCCGGCCGAAGTGGTAGCCGGCGAGCCCGAGGAGCCCGACGCCGAGGAGGGCGAAACTCGGCGGCGCGGGGACGGCGGCCGTGGCGATCGAGAAGGCGACGTCGGCGTTGCCCGGGGCCGTCCCCCAGGACGACGGGCCTGCGCCGTGGTCGGTCCGGTAGGCCAGGTGGTTCATCTGGCCCTGCGAGTTGGCCATCCACGACATGTAGGTGTCGTTCGACGCCACGGCGGCCAGCCAGTAGTTCGTCCCGGGCGCGAGGAGCGTGTGGGCCGTCGAGGTCGCGGTCACGAGCGAGGGCCCGGCCGCGATGCCCGTCAGGTGGATCGTCTCCAGGGTCGAGCCCGGCAGGCCCGAATTGTCGGCCATCAGCAGGATGTCGACCGCGTTCGCCCCGCCGTGGTACTCCAGGGCGAGCTGCGCCGAGCCGAACGCGATGCTCGACGATCCCGAGACGGTGAACTCGACCGCCAGGCCGTAGCCGAGCCCGCTCGACGACTGCGGCCCCGCGAGCGTGTAGCCGCTGGTCGTGTTGTAGGAACCGCCCGAGCCGAGGTCGGTGGCGATGAAACCCGCCTTCGCCGGATTCGGGGCCGTCATGGCCCAGAGCGCCAGGAAGATCGAGACGCCGACGGACTGCCTTCGTCCTGGAACATTCACGATGATGTTTCCTCCTCGATTGATGGTCCGAAAAAGCCTCCATCCGAGAGATAAGTAGGTCAAGAAAAGCGATTTGTCAGATGTTGCCAAAAATCGACACGCATCCCCGTCGAGGCCCGGGGTGTCCCCTTCCCGGCGATCGGATCGCGGGTGTCGCCGCGGCCGGCGGCGTCAGCGGGCCTTCTTTGGCCGACCTCGCTTCTTCGGGAGCGTCGGGGCGGGAGCGTCGGCCTTTTCGGGGGTGGGAGCGGGGAGGGCGATGTCGTCCTTGGTGACGATGATGCCGTTCTCCTGGAGCTTCTGCCGATCGGCGGGGGCGAGCTTCGGGGCGTGGAGGGCGACGAGGGTGTCGCTCAGCCGCTCGGCCTTCTTGCCCAGCGCCGAGACGACCCGGGCGACGGCCTCGCGGTCGGGGCAGCGGACGACCGTAATCGGCCGGACGTTGACCAGCCGGACCCAGCCGGCCCACTCGCGGACCTCGCGGAGGACGTTCTCGGGCACGTCGACGCTGGCGTGCTTCTTCAGCCGGGCGACGATCGTCGAGGCGGCCAGGCCCTGGCCGGTGGCGCGGATGACCGAGTCGCGGGTGATCTTGTAGGTCAGGGCCCCCTGCCCCGCGTGGCCGCCGGCCCGCTCGCAGAACGGCGCCAGCTCGGCCGCCGGCGCGGGGTCGAGGCCGATGACGAGGACGCTGAAGTCGGGCTGGACGATCACCCGGGTCGCCGCCGAGCCCACCTCCTCGCCCGGGTCGTAGTCTCGGCCGAAGTAGCCGTCGAACCGGGGCAGGCGCGCGACGCAGAGCTTGCCCTGGTCGTCGACCGCCGCCCGGAAGGCGTCGAACTGGACGAGCCGGTTCAGGAGGAAATCCCGGAGCACCTGCTTGCCGGCCAGCTCGCGACGCTCGGGCAGGCGGGGCACCGGCCGCTGGTCGACGTAGATCGTCACCTTCGAGGGGTCGAGGCCCTTGATGAACGGGTTGCTCTCCTCGGACCCCAGGTGATCGATCACGCTGTCGACCCGGAGGAACACCCCGACCGGCAGCGAGTCGAACGCCTTGTAGAGCGAGTCGCGGACGGCCTTCCGATGCTCGGGCTTGGCCTCGTAGTACCCCGGATAATAATAATCCCCGCCCCGCCGCTGGCCGGTGATCACGTTCACCGCGACGCCGAGGAACCTCTCGTCTCCGTAGGATTCGGAGTACGAATACGAGTTGGCCTTCCGCTCGGTGGACCTCAGATTCTCGTAGATCTTCTTGTATTGGTCTTCCAGGCCGGAGGCGAGCCAGGCCCGCCCCTTGCCGCTGAGCCGGAGCCAGCTCGCCCTCTCCTCCCCCTCTTCCTCGACGAATTCGAACGCCTCCGCGTTCTGGAACGCGGCCTGGAGCCTCAGCTCGGGCGAAGCCTTGAAGAAGTCGTCGAGCCAGCCGGGGTGCGGGGGCAGGGCTTCGAGGAACCTCGGCTCCTCCTTCTGGAAGAGGCCCCCGTCCTGGCGGAGCCGGGGCGACTGGCCGGCCACCTCGAGCAGGAAGGTCCGGATGTCGTTGATCGCCAGGCCGCCCGGCGGCCCGACGTCCTTCGGGTCCTTGACGGCGACCAGCGCCGGGCGTTTGCGGGGCTTCGCGGCCTCGGCCTTGCGGTTCCGGACGATCGGCAGGAGGCCGACGACCAGTTCGAGCGTGTCGGGCTTGATGTCCTCGAAGACGGCAAGGTTGACGATCAGCTCGGTCAGGGCCTCGGCGACCTCCTCGGGCTTGAATCCCCCCACCAGCCCGGGCAGGTCGGCCAGCCGGACCGGGCCGGGGGCCTTGCGGATCGCCTCCAGCAGAGGCTTCGCCGCCTTCGAGCCGATCGCCGCCAGCGCCCAGTCGGGCCAGTCCTTGATGGTCACGTAGAGTTCCAGCCCCTCTTCGAGCCGGACCACGTCCTCGATCTTGGCCTTCTCCAGGACGCGGGCGATGACCGTCTCGCCCTGGTTGTAGAAGGCATGCTTGCAGTACTTGACCAGGTTCTCGCGGTGCGACGCCCCGAGGAGCTGGTAGCGGTACATCGACCGGACCCTCGACGAGAAGTCGTAGGCCGTCGACAGCGGGATGGCGCGGCCCGGCTTCTTGCCCGAGCCGGGCTCGACCTTGACGAACCCGGCGGCGACCAGCTCTTGCAAGGGCCCGGCCGGCACCTTGTCGGCCGGCGTGCTGGGCTGCGTGTACGACCCCTCCTTGGTCGGGGCCTTGATCTGGTTCAGGTAGGCGAGCCGGGCCTGGTGCGAGAGGGCCTGCCATTTCGCGTCCCAGGCGGTGGCCTTGGTGCGATTCCAGGCCTTGTCGTGCTCGCCCTTCGGGTCGCGTCGTGAACCCTGCCAGAAGCCGTAGAAGCTCATTCGACCGGGATCTCCCCTGATCGGGTGGGCCGGCCGCCATTCCTCCTCGGGGCGGGCCGGACGAGTTGCGGGGATGGTCCGGGTCGGTGGAATTTGGCCTCCGCCGCCGACCCCGTCCCGACGGACCATCATACCACGAAGTGCCCGGCCGATGGCGTCGCGCGGCGTGTCGGATTTCCGACCGTCGCGGATGATCCGGTAGCCAGGCGGGGCGGGGAATGTTAATATCGGGGCTCGATCGGCCCCGGCCGGGCCGGAAGGTCGGGGGGCGGTCGGGCCAGGTCATGTGTCGGAATCCCACCCTCCCGGGGCCGCGACGGTCGCGCCGGCGGTCCAGGAGCCGTTTATGCCGGAAGACCGCCCGCCGGTCATCAAGAAGAAGCTCTACATCGAGACCGTCGGCTGCCAGATGAACCTGCTCGACAGCGAGCTGGTGGTCGGCAAGCTCCGGAGCGAGGGGTACGAGCTGACCGACGACATCGGCCAGGCCGACACGATCCTCTACAACACCTGCTCGGTCCGCCAGCACGCCGAGGACAAGATCTACAGCGCCCTCGGCCGGATCAGGAACCTCAAGCGCGACCGGCCCCACGTCGAGATCGGCGTCCTCGGATGCATGGCCCAGAAGGACCAGGGGCAGATCCTCCGCCGGGCCCCGCATGTCGACGTCGTGATCGGCCCCGGCCAGCTCGGCCGGGTCTCCGAATTGCTCGACCAGGCCCGCGCCGCCGGCAAGGCCCAGATGGCCGTCAGCCTGCCCCGGACCGGCGGGACTCGCGACGCGATCACCGCCAGCTTCGCCGAGTATGACCCGCTCCGAGAGCCGGCGATGCGCCCCAGCCCGTTCCAGGCGTTCGTCCGGATCATGATGGGGTGCGACAAGTTCTGCACCTACTGCATCGTCCCCTCCGTCCGGGGGCCCGAGCAGAGCCGCCCCCCCGGCGCGATCGTCGACGAGGCCCGGACCCTCGCCGATCAGGGCGTCAAGGAGATCACCCTCCTCGGCCAGACCGTCAACAGCTACAAGTTCGCCGAGCCCGACGGCCGGACCGCCCGGCTCTCCGACCTCCTGGAGCGGCTCCACGACATCGACGGCGTCGAGCGGATCAAGTTCATCACCAACTTCCCCAACGACATGACCGACGACCTGCTCCAGGCCGTCCGCGACCTCCCCAAGGTCTCGCGATACCTCCACGTCCCCGCCCAGAGCGGCTGCGACGAGGTCCTGAGGCGGATGAAGCGGGGCTACACC
>JAJYDH010000251.1 GCA_021777685.1 Planctomycetota bacterium
TGACGCCGTTGCCGGTCGCCGGCGGACTGGGAACTCTGCTTCAACGTCTACTCGGACGAGGTCTACATCCCCAAGCGCTGGCATCATCTCGTGGCCCAGAGGCGGGACGGCCGGGCCGAACTCTACCTCGACGGCCGCCTGAATCGCCGAGAGATCCTCGATCCGGACGAGCGGCCGGCCAGGTGCCGGCTCGTCGTCGGTCGGCGCACGGACGATCCCGAGAACCACGTCGACCCCCGGACCTTCGCCGGCTCGCTCGACGAGCTGGCGCTCTACGACCACGCCCTCACGCCCGACGAGGTGCTGCTCCACCATCGGCGGGCGACCGCGCCCTGATGGTCGTCGACCGCCCGAGGTCCGCATCCGTCCCCCGTGACCCTCTTCCCGTCCGGCCCACCCGGCCGTCCGGGCACCCACCGTGGAGTTGACCCCATGCGAAGTCGCGGCTTCACCCTGATCGAATTGCTGGTGGTGATCGCCATCATCGCCGTGCTGATCGCCCTTCTCCTGCCCGCCGTGCAGGCCGCCCGCGAGGCGGCGCGGCGGACCCAGTGCGTCAACAACCTCAAGCAGCTCGGCCTGGCGATCCAGAACTACTGCGACGCCAACGGGGGCACCCTGCCGCCGACCGCCACGAACACCGCAACCCCCAATTTCGGCTGCTTCTCGATGAAGACCAGGCTCCTCCCGTTCATCGAGCAGGGCGCGGCCTACAACTCCCTGAACCTGGGCTACCAGCATTCCGACCCGCAGAACTTCTCCGTCTACACCCTGACCATCGCCGCGTTCCTCTGCCCCTCCGATGCCAACGTCCCCTGCGGGACGGCGACCGTCAACGGCGTCACGGCGCAGACCGGCTACCAGAGCTATCCCAACAACGTCGGGACGTTCTACATCAACAACAACGGCCAGTTCGACGGGCCCGCCTACCGGCTCTCCAACCCGACCTTCGGAGGGATGATCGGGCTGCCGAGCATCGTCGACGGCCTCTCCAACACGGCCATCTTCAGCGAGTTCGTGAGGGGACAGAACGGCTCGGCGTCGGGCGGATCGCATCAGATCTACGTCGCGACGATGAAACGGCCCTCGGCCGCGACCCCACTCGCCACGCTGACGGCCGCCTGCCAGGCGGGCACCCAGACCTTCCCGGCCGGCGGGAACCCCTGGGATCGCAAGGGGGAGGTCTGGACCGATTGCAGTTGCAACACCGGGGGCGGCTACAGCCACATCAACCCGCCCAATGCCAAGGGCTGTTTCTTCGAAGGAGACCATTCATTGAGCACCATCTACTCGCTCGTCGGCGCCAGCTCGAACCATCCCGGCGGCGTGAACGTCGGGTTCCTCGACGGCTCGGTCCACTTCGTCAAGAGCACCATCAACCCCACGACCTGGTGGGCGCTCGCCACCAGGGCCGGAGGCGAGGTGATCAGCGGCGATAGCCTGTAGGCCGGACCCAGGATCGGCGCCGAGCGGCAAGGTCCGTCACTTCACCTTGCCGCTCATCTCGAACATCGGCAGGTAGATCGCCAGCATCAGGCCGGCGATGGTGGTGCCCATGCCCATGATGATGACGGGCTCGAGGAGCTTGGTCACGCCGGTGATGAGGGTCTGCATCTTCTCCTTGTAATAGGGGGCGATCTGCTCCATCACCTGGGCGAGCTGGCCGGACTCCTCGCCGATGTGGACGAGGTTGGTCATCATCGGGGTGAACAGGCCGGTCTCCTCCAGCGCCGAGGCCAGCGGCCGGCCGGCGGCGACCCGGGTCTGGGCCCGACCGATGGCCTCTCGGAAGATCGGGCTGGTCCGGAAGACGCCCCGGAGGATCGAGAGCGTCTCCAGCATCGGCACGCCCGACTTCAGCAGGAGCGCGATGTTCGAGGCGAAGCGGTACATGGCCATCATCACGATCAGCTCGCCGACCATCGGCAGGACCAGGCCGACCCCGCCGAAGTTCCGCCGGCCCGACTCGGTCGCGCCGTATTTCTTGACCCCGAAGACGGCGATGCCCAGGCCGATGACGATGTAGACGCCATATTTGACGATGAAGGCCGAGGCGTCGACGACGTACTGGGTGATCTTGGGAAGCTCGGCCCCCATGTCCTTGAACATGGCGGCGAAGGTCGGCACGACCATCCAGAGCATGACCGTCACCGCGATCACGGCGACGCAGATCAGGATGAGAGGGTAGGACAGGGCCCCCTTGACCTTCTTGCGGGTCTCCCTCGCCTCGCGGATCTGCTTGTTCAACTCCTGGAGGACGATGGCCATCTTGCCCGTGACCTCGCCGGTCCGGATGATCTCGACCCAGTGGTGCTCGAAGACCTTGGGGAAGTCGGCGGCGGCCTGGTTGAAGGTGCTGCCGGCGGCGACCTTGGCGGTGATCTCCGCGAGCACGCCGCGGAGCTTGAGGCTCTGGTTCTGCTCGCCGGCGAGCTTGAGCGACTGGAGGAGCGGGGTCCCCGACGAGATCAGCGTGGAGAGCTGGTGGAAGAATGAGAGGGTGTCGTCCAGCTTGAGCGCGGCGTGGGGCTTGCTGGAGACCCTGGCGTGGGACGCGACCCATTCCTCGAACGGCAAAGTACCACCTCCCCCTCCACAGCAAGGGCCGATCCCCGGCCCTCCCGCGCCAAGCATAGGTCGCGGTCCTCGGAGATGGGCGGCACTCCGGCATCCGCCCCGGTTGGAGCGAGGGCGGCCTCGTTCGGCCCGGCGCGGGCACCGCCTCTCCCGATAATCCTCAAGTCCCGCCCAATCCCGCCCGAATTGTTGGTTGGGAGGGACGCCCGCCACTCTGGAGACGGGACTCGACATCGGGATCGACCGAAGTCCACGAGGGGCAGCCCGTTGAAATCTTCCCCCGCGGCGATGATCTGGGCGATGACGCTCGGCCTCGGGCTGATCGCCGGGATCGGGGCCGATGCGCCGAGGGACGGCGCCGTGGTCCGGGCGGCGCAGGACGGCCCGACGCTCCTGCCCCCCCGATCGGTGCCCGCGCCGCCCCCGGCCTTCCCGCCCACGACGCCGATGGAGCCCTTCCCCGTCGAGTCGGCCCCGCCCCCGCCATCGGGCCCGGATGCCCCGGGGACGGTCTCGCTCCACTTCGACAACTCGGACATCCGTCAGGCCCTGGAGATCTTCAGCCGCCGCGAGAGGATCAACCTGCTGGTCTCGCCCAACGTGACCGGCCCGATCACGGTGAACCTCGAGGGCGTCACCCGCCAGCAGGCGCTCCAGGCGATCCTGACGCTGGGCGGCCTGGAGGCGCGGGACGTCAACGGCCTGACCTACATCTACACCGCCGAGGAGTTCAAGGCGCTCAACCTCTCCAGGCGCCGGCTGGCCACCAAGGTCTACCGCCTGAGCTACGTCCGGGCCAACGAGATCTCGCAGATGATCCGCACCTTCCTCAGCGCCGACGGCAAGGTGACGTCCACCCCCGAGAGCGACGAGGGGATCGACGAGAACGCCAACTTCGCCGCCGGCCTGCCGACCGTCAGCACGGGGGCCGGTGGCGGTGCCGGCGCGGGAGGCGGGGCGGGCCGGGGTACCACCGGCGGCAACACGCTCTCGGGCGAGGACGTGATGGTCGTCCAGGATTACCCGGATAACCTCGTCATCATCGACGAGATGGTCGCCAAGCTCGACGTGATGCCGGTCCAGGTGCTCATCGAGGCGGTCATCATCCGGGTCGACCTCAACCGGACGCAGCAGCTCGGCGTCAACTTCGGGGCCGTCGACCAGATGCACACCGTGCTCGGGATCGTCGGCAACAGCGCCCAGTTCGGCCAGACCGTCGGGTTCGCCCCGCTGAAGCTGCTCAACGCCAACGGCTCGGTCGCCGGCGTCTCGACGACCGGCGGCAACGTCACGACCGGGACCGCCTTCGGCAACGCCGGCAATGGGGTCAACTTCGGCTACATCGGCGGCAACGTCTCGGCCTTCGTCCAGGCGCTGGAGACCCTGGGCAAGACCAACGTCCTGGCGACCCCCCGCCTGCTCGTCCTGAACAAGCAACGGGCCGAGATCCAGCTCGGCCAGCGGCTGGGCTACCGGACCCTGGTCACGAACCTGACCAGCACCGTCCAGCAGGTCCAGTTCCTCAACACCGGGACCCTGCTGAGGCTCCGCCCGTTCATCTCCGACGACGGGATGATCCGGATGGAGGTCCATCCCGAGCGGTCCACCGGCCTGATCGACGCCAACGGCGTGCCCCAGGTCAACACGGCCCGGATGACGACCAACATCATGATCCCCAACGGCGCCACGCTCGTCATCGGCGGCCTGATCGACAGCCAGGACGACACGAACCAGAGCGGCGTCCCGGGCCTGAACCGGCTCCCCCTGGTCGGGGCCCTGTTCCGGAACCGGGCCCAGGACCTGATCAAGAGCGAGGTGGTGGTCCTGCTCACCCCCCGGATCTGGAACCCGACCGACCCCGAGGGCCTGAACTGCGCCCCGACGCCCAAGACCGCGCTCGACACCGCGACCCGCGTCTCCCAGAAGATCGAGCTGGGCGCCGACCGACCGCCCAAGGACGGCCTGCTCGGCGGCCGGCTCTACATCTGGGACACCCCCGGCCGCGCCGAACGGCTCCAGGCCAACGACCCGGGCAAGAACCCTTACATGCACACGGTCCAGGGCGGCGAGAACTTCTGGACGATCTCGAAGCTCTATTACAAGTCGGGCCGGTACTACATGGCCCTCTGGGCGGCCAACAAGAAGACCGTCGCCGCGCCCGACCGCCTGGCCGTCGGCGACAAGATCATCATCCCCCGGGCCGACCAGCTCGACCCGTCGATGATCCGGCCGAGCCCCGCGCCGGCCCTCGGCCCCGATCCCGCGGCCCTCGGCCCCGAGCCGGTGATCGTCGCCCCGCCGCCCCCGGCCGACGGGATGCCCGGCCCCTTCGGCCAGAAGATGGCCCGGGACCCCGCCGCCCGGGTCGCCGCGGCCCGGCCCTCGACGCCCACGACCGCGCCCTCGGCGAGCCCGCCGCCCCCTCGCTGAAGGGCCAGGGTTGTTTCATTCTCACTTTGGGAGGGTCAACGGGGACTGGCTCCGGCTGTACTCGGCCGGTGCCCGTCCCCCTTGAATCGCCCACTTTGCCTCGGGAAAGGGGACGGGCACCTCCGCTGCGCTCCGGAGCCAGTCCCCTTTCCCGAGGCAAAGTGAGAATGAAACAGCCCTGGCTGAAGGGCGGGGCGAAATGTCCGCTCCCTGTGGTAGATTGACCCTCGCCGATCCGACATCGTGGGCCGACATCGGGAACCGGGATGATCAGCAGAACTGCGCCTTTCGCGTCCCTCTTGCTGGCGGTCGCTTGCGCGTCCCGGGCGATCCCGGCCGACGGCCCTCCGGCCGCGAAGTACGACCCCTCGACCTTCCGGGGCGGCCCGGCCAGGACCGGCGACCTCGGCGGGCTCGGGCTCCCCGCCCGGGGCCAGCTCATCTGGCGGTTCGACTTCGACCAGGGCCTGGGCGACCCGGTCGTCGCCGACGGGATCGTCTACGTCTGCGGGTCGGAAGGGTCGATCTTCGCGATCAGGGCCGACGGCTCCGCCCTCGTCTGGCAGGACGACCGGCCCAACCGGCGCTTCGCCGACGCGCCGACGGTCGCGGGGGACCGGATCTACGTCGCGACCGATCAGGGGCTCTCGGCGCTGGCCCGGGACGGCGGCAAGGCCGCCTGGGATTACACGATCGTCGGCGGGGCGTCGGAGTCGTCGCCTTTGGTCGTCGGGGGGCTGGTCCTGGTCGCGGGCTACGACGGGTCCGTCCACGCCGTGAAGGCCGCCGACGGCTCGCGGGCCTGGAAGCTCGACATCGTCAAGGACGCCCCGCCGCCCCCGCCCGGCTTCGACCCGAAGCGGGCCGTCATCGCCGGCAACGCCGCGAGGCCGAGGACGATGGCCTCCGACGGCTCGACCGCCTTCCTGCCGATCTTCGACCAGTCGAGGGTCGTGGCCGTCGACGTCGCCACCGGCAAACGCCGCTGGTCGACCCCGACCAAAGGGTGGATGTACGCCGAGCCGACGGTCTCGGGCGACGACGTGTTCGTGACCAGCCAGGACAGGTCGCTCTACTGCCTGGACAGGGCGACGGGCGAGGCTCGCTGGTCGTTCCCGACGAGGTGGCGGGTCGAGTCGGGCGTGGCCGTCCGCGACGGCTCGGCGTATTTCGGCTCGTGCGACGGCTTCTTCTACCGTGTTGATATCAAGACCGGCAAGGCCGTCTGGTCGTTCGAGACCCCCAAGGGGGACGACGGCAAGCACTTCCCGATCTACTCCTCGCCGATCGCGAGCGACGCCCTCGCCTGTTTCGGCTCGTTCGACGGCCATGTCTATGCGTTGAAGACGGCCGACGGCTCGGTCGCCTGGAAGGTCCGCCCGGTCGACGGCGGCGAGGTCTCTTCCTCGCCCGTCACCGACGGCCGCTTCGTGATCGCGACCGTCCGGTTCGACCAGTTCAAGAAGGCCGGGGCCAACGCGCTGGTCGGCATCGGCGAGCCGAAGTGATCACGGCAATCGTCGGCCCGGTCTTGAGGGCGATGAATTGATCGCTGGCGCCGCCCCGCGGACGCGGGCGCGGACGGCCGGGGGAAGTGACCGAGGGACGGCGGGCCGGCCCCTCGGCCCGCCGGCCATCCGAGGCGCCTGGATGGCCCGCCCTGGCCGGGGATGATGCCCCGAAACGACCGGACGTCGCAAAGAACGACGGCCGAACGTCGGAGGATTGACTTATCCGGGGCGATCCGGCCCCTCATCGACCATCGGACATCCTGCATCGGGCATGAACGATCCGGAATGCGTATGAGGCGGTCGAGGCCCTCTCGTCGAGATCGCCGTTCTCGGGCGGTCGACCGCCGGTGCCTCTGCCTCGCGTCACTCCTCGCCCGACATCGCCACGCTCAGGGCGGCTTCGAGGCTGGTGAGGCCCTGGCGGACCTTGTCGATGGCGCTGTCGAAGAGGAGCTTCATCCCCTCGGAGCGTGCGGCCTCGCGAAGCTCGGGCAGGGGAGTCCGGTTCTGGATCAGCTTGGCCATCAGGGGGGTGATCCGGATCACCTCGAAGACGCCGATCCGCCCCTTGTAGCCGACCCGCCGGCAGTGCATGCAGCCCCTGGGCTGGTAGAAGACCTCGCCAGGGGTCAGGCCGTGCCGCTCGGCCAGCTCGGCGTCGCACTCGTGGGGCTCCTTGCAGTGCGGGCAGAGCCGGCGGACCAGCCGCTGGGCCTCCAGGACCCGCAGTGTGCAGGAGAGCAGGAACGGCTCGATCCCCATGTCCATCAGGCGGGTGACGGCCGAGAGCGCGTCGTTGGTGTGGATCGTCGAGAGGACGAAGTGGCCGGTCAGGGCGGCCCTCAGGCAGATCTCGGCGGTCTCCTGGTCGCGGACCTCGCCGACCATGATCACGTCGGGGTCCTGCCGGAGGAACGCCCGGAGGGCCGTCGAGAACGTCAGGCCGACCTGGGTCTTGACCTGGACCTGGTTCATCCCCTTGAACTTGTACTCGACCGGGTCCTCGACCGTGCAGATGTTGGTCTTCGGCTCGTTCAGGAGGTTCAGGCACGAGTAGAGCGTGGTGCTCTTGCCCGAGCCGGTCGGCCCGGTCACGAGCGCCAGGCCGTGGGGCATCTGGATCGACTCGATCAGGTCGGTCGCCTGCCTCTGGTCGAGGCCCAGCTTCATCAGGTCGAGCGGGATCGCCGCCTTGTCGAGGATTCGCATGACCATCTTCTCACCATAGACGGTGGGGACGGTGTTCACGCGGAGGTCGATTCGCCTGTCCTTGGCCCTCAGGGCGATGGCGCCGTCCTGGGGGATGCGCTTCTCGGCGATGTCCATCCTGGCCAGGATCTTGAACCGGGAGAGGATCATGACGAAGACCGACTTCGACGGCGAGGGCAGCTCGTGGAGCAGGCCGTCGATCCGGAGCCGGAACTTGCACGAGTCCTCGAACGGCTCGAGGTGGATGTCGCTGGCGCCGGTGTTCAGGGCCTGTTCGAGGATGTGGTTGACCATCCGGACGATCCGGCCGTTCGACCCGGGCGGCGGCGGGTCGTCGAGCTGGAGGATGCCGTCGTCGGGGTCTTCCTCCTCTTCCTCCTCCTCGGGCGCGGTGTCGACGAACTCCCCCGCCTTGCCGCCGATCTCGCCGGCGAGCCCCGACTTGTAGAGCGAGTGGAGCTTCTCCTCGACGACGGACAGCGGGGCCAGCAGCAATCGGATGAGCCGGCCGGTCAGGAGTTGGATCTCGTCGACCAGGGCCATCGCCTCGGGCGAGACGTAGGCCACGTCGAGGGTGTCGTCCCGGACGGCGATCGGGACGATCAGCCGATCGAAGCAGAACTTCTCCGGGAGCAGGTCGGCCAGCTCGCGGTCGATCGGCGCCTCCTCGGCCTCCTGGCCGAGCCGGGCCAGGACGCCGAACCCCTGCGCGCGATGCTGGACCTTTACGCCGGACGCGGCGACCCGGCCCTGTCGCGCCACGCCCGCGCCGTCACCCGGGTCCGGTCGCGCCAGGTGGTCGAGCGTCTGGGCATCCCCGGCCCGATCTGCTTTGGCCACGGGGTCGAGATCACGCTGGACGTCGACGAGGCACCGCTTGCAGGCGGCTCTTCCCTGCTCCTCTCGGCGCTTCTGAACCAGCTTTTCGCCCGCCATGCCGCGATCAACCCCGACCCGACGCCCCGCGAGCTCAAGACCCTGCGCGAGAAGATCGACCCCGAGCGGGTCTTCCTCTAAAAAAGAAAACCACCCGCCTCCTTCCTCACGCTGTCGCAGGGAAAAGCCGTAAGGAGGCGGGTGGTGGGCAGTACAGGATTTGAACCTGTGACCCTTGTCGTGTGAGGACAATGCTCTACCGCTGAGCTAACTGCCCGTGAACGGGAACGGGCGGCCAGATTATACCACGGAGAGAGCCTAGGAGCCCAGGGCGGACTTCAGGCGCTCGTAGTAGCCGAGGACCTTCTTGACGAAGCCCTCGGTCTCGCGGTAGGGCGGCACGCCGCCGTATTTGTCCACGGCGTGGGGGCCGGCGTTGTACGCGGCC
>JAJYDH010000252.1 GCA_021777685.1 Planctomycetota bacterium
CTTCGGCGCCCTGATGGCCGCGACCGCCTTCGCGGATTCTTCGACGATCCGCGTCCATCCGTCGACGATCCGGCTGGAAGGGTCGGGGGCACGGGGCCAGGTGGCCGTTTCGATCGAAGGGCCCGACGGGACCGAGCGGGACGTGACCGCCTCCGCCCGATACGCCGTGATCCCGCCCGAGGTCGCCGGCGCCTCGCCGTCGGGCGTGGTTTCTCCGAAGCTCGACGGCCCGGCCCGGCTCCGGGTCGAGTTCGACGGTCGATCCGCCGAGGTCCCGGTCGAGGTCCGCGACTCCTCGAGGGCCCGCGCCGCGAGCTTCCGGCTCGACGTCGCGGCCCTGCTCTCGAAGGCGGGCTGCAACTCGGGGGCCTGTCACGGAAACATCAACGGCAAGGGAGGGTTCCGCCTCAGCCTCCGGGGCGACGACCCCGCCTTCGACCTGGCCTCGATGACCCGCGACACCTTCGGCCGCCGGGCCGACCTCTCCGAGCCCTCGAAGAGCCTGGTCGTCCTCAAGCCCACCGGCCGGGTTCCTCACGAGGGCGGGCTCCGGTTCGCGGCCGGATCGCCCGATGCCGACGTCCTGCTCGGCTGGATCGGGTCGGGGGCGAAAGATGACCTCGCGACCGCGCCGAAGCTCGTCCGGCTCGACGTTTATCCGCCTCACCGGATCGCGCCGGCCCCTTCCCTGTCGCAACAGCTCGTCGTGACCGCGACGTTCTCGGACGGCTCGGTTCGGGACGTCACCCGCCAGGCGTCGTTCGACGTCAACGACCCGACCCAGGTCTCCGTCGGTCCCGACGGCCGGGTCGAGGCGAGGCGGCCGATCGAGGCGACCGTCGCGGTCCGCTACCTCGACGGCCGGGGGGTCAGCCGCCTGGCGTTCCTGCCCGACCGGCCGGGCTTCGCCTGGCGCGACGTGCCCGAGGTCAACGTCGTCGACGCCCGGGTCTTCGCCAAGCTGAAGGCCCACAAGATCCTCCCGTCCGGGCCTGCCTCCGACGCGGCGTTCCTCCGCCGGGCCTACCTCGACGCCCTCGGCGTCCTGCCCACCCCCGCCGAGGCCCGCGCCTTCCTGGCCGACCCCGACCCCGACAAGCGGCCGAAGCTGGTCGACCGCATCCTGCTCCGCCCCGAGTTCGCCGACTTCTGGGCCCTGAAGTGGGCCGACCTCCTCCGGAACGAGGAGAAGACGATGGGGCCGAAAGGCGTCTGGGTCTTCCAGCGCTGGCTCCGCGACCAGATCGCCGCCGACGTCCCGCTCGACCAGTTCGCCCGGCGGCTGGTCGCCTCGACCGGCTCGAACTTCAACAACCCGCCCTCCAGCTTCCACCGGACCAACCGCGACCCCTCGACCGCCGCCGAGTCGTTCGGCCAGGTCTTCCTCGGCGTCCGCCTCCAGTGCGCCCGGTGCCACAACCACCCGTATGACGCCTGGACCCAGGACGACTACTACGGCCTGGCCGCCTACTTCACCAACGTCCGCCGCAAGGAGATCAACAACAACCGCTCCGATCGGCTCGACCTCCACGAGATCACCGGCGACGAGATCATTTACCTCGAAGGCCCGCCCGGCACCGTCCACCCCCGGACCGGCGAAAAACTCGAACCCAGGCCGCCCCACGGCCCGAGGCCGGATCTGAAAAACGAACCCGACGCGCTGGACGACCTCGCCCGCTGGCTGACCGTCGCCAACCCCCAGTTCGCCCGGAACATGGCGAATCGAGTCTGGTTCCACCTGATGGGCCGGGGGATCGTCGACCCGGTCGACGACTTCCGCGACTCCAACCCCCCGTCCAACCCCGAACTCCTGGCCGCCCTCGCCGCCGAACTCGTCGCCAACGGCTACCGGCTCCGGCCGCTGGTCGCCCTGATCATGAAGTCGCGGACGTACGGCCTCGAAGCCCGGCCGAACGAGACCAACGCCGACGACGAGGTCAATTTCTCGCACGCCGCCGTCCGGCTCCTGCCCGCCGAGATCCTGATCGACGCGATCTGCCAGGTCTTCGAACAGCCCGAGCCCTACGACCGGGCCCCCGACGCCATTCGGGCCGCGCAGATGCCCGGCGCCCGGCCCGGCGGGACGTTCCTCAAGACCTTCGGCAAGCCCGACCGCCTGCTCACCTGCGAGTGCGAGCGGTCCGAGACGACCACCCTCGCCCAGGCGTTCCAGCTCATCAACGGCGAGTCGATCCGCACCAAGCTCACCGCCGAGGACAACCGGATCGGCCGCCTGATCCGCGCCGGTGCGACCGACGCCGCGATCCTCGACGAGCTGGCCCTCGCCGCCCTCGGCCACGAGTTCGACGAGTCCCGACGGGTTCGTTTCCTCGAACACGTCACCCGTGCCCCCGACCGCCGGAAGGCGTGGGAGGATGTCGCCTGGGCGATCATCAACAGCAAAGAATTCCTGTTGAGGCACTGATGAAGCGCTGCGAGAGGCCAAATCGTGATCCATTCGCTGGAGGACTTGCGATCGAGCGTCGCGTTGGCATGCCAGCCGACGGGATCGACGTCGATCATGAAGGGGCGTTCGCAGGTCTATGACCTGCCGAGGGAGTGGGTCCTGGAGAACATCGAGCATGCCGCTTTCTCGATCCTCGACCTGTCGGATTACTGGGAATTCCGGCGACTCCTTGAGTTGCTCCAACCGCTAGACTCCGAAATCCTTCAAAGATTCGTCTCGATTGGTTTGGCCCATACCGATGCCGATGTTCGTGAGGCGGCGGAAGACTTCGAACGACCTGATCCCGAATAGCCCCGTCCTTCGAGGGACCGACAAATGAACCGCGGATGCCCCGACTTCCGAGCGACCAGCCGCCTGACGCGGCGGAGCCTCCTGACGGCCGGCGCGGCGGGCTTCGCGGGCTTGAATTTGCCGACGCTGCTCCGGGCGGCGGACGGGAAGGGCCGGGCGAGGGCGAAGCACGTCATCTTCCTCCACCAGTTCGGCGGGCCCTCGCATATCGACACGTTCGACATGAAGCCGGACGCCCCCGAGGGGATTCGCGGCGAGTTCAAGCCGATCCAGTCGCATCAGCCTGGTCTGATCGTCAGCGAGCACCTGCCCCGGTTCTCGAAGGTCATCGGCAAGTTCGCGCAGGTCCGCTCGGTCCATCACTCGATGAAGAATCACAACTCGGCGACCTATTACAGCCTGACCGGCCACGCCCCGCCGCTGGACGACATCCGGCTCCGCGACACCCAGGAGCTTTACCCGTCCTACGGGAGCGTCGTCGCCCGGTTCCGGCCGTCCGAGGACCCGGCCTTGCCGAGCCACGTCGCCTATCCGCACATCCTCCGCGATGGGAGCGTCACTCCGGGACAGACGGCGAGCTTCCTCGGCAAGGCATTCGACCCCTTCTTCGTCGGCCGCGACCCCAGTAAACCCGACTTCCGCCTGCCCGAGCTGAGCCTGCCGGCCGAGACGCCGCTGGAACGGCTCGACGACCGCCGGGGTCTGCTCCGGATGGTCGACGAGCAGTCCGAGCTGGGCGCTTCGGGGATCGCTCGGGGGATCGATGCCTTTTATGACCGCGCCCTGGCGATGCTCGCCTCGCCCCGGGTCAAGGCGGCGTTCGACCTGTCCAGGGAGCCCGAATCGCTCCGCGACGCCTACGGCCGGACCGCCTACGGCCAGAGTTGCCTCCTCGCCCGTCGGCTCGTCGAGGCCGGCGTCCGGTTCGTCACGGTCTACTACGCCGAGACGATCGGCCAGGGGGACTTCGGCGGCTGGGACACGCACGGGGAGAACTTCCAGAAGCTCCGCGACCGGCTCCTCCCCTCCACCGACCGGACCGTCCCGACCTTCATCGAGGACCTGGCGAGCCGGGGGCTGCTCGACGAGACCCTGATCGTCTGGATGGGCGAATTCGGCCGGTCGCCCAAGGTGACGAACACCAGCCAGTTCGGCCCCAACGGCCGCGACCACTGGCCGAAGTGCTACACTGTCTTGATGGCGGGCGGAGGGATCACCCCCGGCGCGATCCACGGGGCGAGCGACCGGATCGGCGCCTACCCCTCGGCCGACCCGGTCACCCCGGATGACATCGCCGCCACCATGTTCTGGGCCCTGGGGATCGACCCGGCGACCGAGGTCATGGACACCCTCGGCCGCCCCCTGCCCATCGCCTCCGGCCGGCCGCTGACCGGCCTCTTCTCATGAGTTCGGTCCGATTTCCAGGGGCCGGGCGCGAACCTCGGACCCCCTCCGGTCGTACTGAATGGTTCGCGAGGTAAATTTTCACGTTCGGGCCGGCAAGCGACGTTGCGTTTTTCTTCGACCTCGCTCCATAATAGGGAGTCATTTGGCCGGCCTGGTACTTGGTTGCATGGCCGCGCGAGGTTTTCTCGCGCGAGACCGAGTCCATCGAAAGGCAGGGCATGCCCGAAGTCACGATCACGCTCGACAGCCACGACGAGGAGCTTGCCGTCTTCGGCAGCCGCGACCAGTTCCTCCGTCAGGTCCGCGACGCGTTCGGTGTGAAGGTGGTCGCTCGTCACGGCGAGGTCCGGGTCGAGGGGGAACCTCGCCGGATCGAGCTGGCCCGTCAGGTCCTGGAAGAGTTGAAGGTCTGGCACCGGAAGCGCCGGACCGCCTCGGCGGGGGACGTGGCCGAGCTGATCGATAGCCGCTCTCGCCCCGAGTCCGACGAGCGGGGCAACGTCGAGATCCGCGAGGGGAACAAGGTCGTCCGGGCCCGGACCGAAGGCCAGGGCCGTTATCTCGCCGCCCTCCGCGATTTCGAGCTGGTCTTCTGCGTCGGGCCGGCGGGGACGGGAAAGACGTATCTCGCGGTGGCGATGGCGGTCGCGGAGCTTCGCAAGGGGCGGATCAAGAAGATCGTCCTGGTCCGCCCGGCCGTCGAGGCGGGCGAACACCTCGGGTTCCTCCCCGGCGACCTCGAGGCCAAGATCAACCCCTACCTGCGTCCCCTGCTCGACGCCCTGCACGACCTGATGGACTACGACCAGATCCGCCGCTACATGGGCAACGACCTCATCGAGATCGCCCCCCTGGCCTACATGCGAGGGCGGACCCTGAACGACGCGGTGATCATCCTGGACGAGGGGCAGAACGCGACCGTGCCGCAGATGAAGATGTTCCTGACCCGGATGGGCCAGAACGCCCGGATCGTCGTGACCGGCGACACCAGCCAGGTCGACCTCCCGCCGGCCACCGTCAGCGGCCTGGCCGACGCGGTCGAGCGGCTCCGCGACGTGCCGGGGATCGGGATCACTACCCTGGACCGGTCGGACATCGTCCGGCACCCCCTGGTCCAGGCGATCGTCGACGCCTATGAGGACATCGAGCCGGCCCGGCGGGCCGAGTCGGAGCCGACCCCCGCGGTCGGCGCCGACCCGCCGACCGAAGCCGGCCCCCCCGCCTCGGAGTGAGGCGGGCCCCCAGCCCGTCGCCCGCCTCCTCGGCCTTTCGGCCCGAGGGCGGACGACCCGGGCCGGGCGGAAGCCGCGCCGATGTGGGCGCGGCGCACTCCTGGGCGGGACGGGCCCCGGCCCGTTGACCGCCCTCGGTCGAGACCTTCCATGAGCTTTGGTAAACGTAGACCTAAACTCTCCCGGGCCCAACTCCGGCCATCCAACCCGATCGCCCTCCGGCAGGGCCGCCTGGCCCGCCAGAGGGACCGGCTGGCTCGCCTCGCCGTCGTCGGCCTCGCCATCGTCGCGACGGCCGCGATCGTCCACGGCTCCGGGCCGTTCTTCACCTACCGCCTGGGCCAGCGCCCCGACCGCGAGGTCCGCGTCCGGGTCGACGAATTCCAGAGGCGGAACTCGATCCGGACCGCCACCGAGCGCCAGGCCAAGGCCGACCAGGTCCCTCCGTCGATGGTCAACGACCCGGCGCCGATCAAGGATCTCGCCGATCGCCTGGACGACCTGGTCGACGCCGTGGCCAAGTCGCCCACCTTCGACTCGGTCCCCGAGTCGTTCCGGGCCCAGTGGAAGCTGACCCCGGCCCTCTTCGACGACATCCGCGAGGCCAGCGACACGCCCGAGCGGCACGAGGACCTGAAGCGGCGGATCGCGAAGGCGTTCGAACCCCTGATCCGCGACGGCGTCCTCGGCCCGGACATCCTGCCCCGTCACGAGGAGGCGAGCCGCACCCTCGCCGTCCACCTCGCCGGCCAGCCCCGCGATCAGGCCCACCTCGTCCCCCGAGAGCGGGTGATGCACGAGCGGCTCGAGAAGCCCGACGGGCCGGTCGGCACGGGGTTCATCGCCGCCTTCAGCACCCCGTCCCTCGGCCAGGGGCTCTTCACCCTGATCGCCGACCGCCTGGCCGGCCACCCGACCCTCGCATTCGAGGAGCCGTACACGAACCAGCTCCGCGAGAAGGCCCGCAACGCCGTCGCCGACGTCTACGAGGTCTATCGGAAGGGGGAACTGCTGGTCGAGCAGGGGCAGGAGATCCGCGAGGAACAACTCCTCCTGCTCCGCGAGGAGCACGAGGTCGCTAACGCCCAGATCACGACGATGGCCAGGCTCCGGAGGGCCGGCTCGGTCCTGGTCCTGGCCGCCGCCATGTTCGCCCTGATCGGCTATTACATCCACCGGCATGAGCCCTTGATCGCGGGCGACCTCCGGCGGATCTTCTCGATCTGTTCCCTCTCGGTCGTCGCGCTCGGGCTGGCCAGACTCCTGGCCCCCCTGCCCTGGCACGCGGAACTGGTCCCCGTGGCGATCGCCGCGATGATCCTGGCGATCGCGTACAACCCGCACTTCGCGCTGATGGTCACGTTCGCCCTCAGCCTGTTGACGACCGTCGGGATGGCCGGGGGGATCGGCCACTTTCTCGTCCTCATGGGCGGGACCTCGATGGGCGTCCTCTGCCTGCACGAGGTCCGGACCCGGACCAAGCTCATCAAGGTCGGTGCCCTCTGCGCCCTGGGTTATTTCGTGCTCACCTGGGCGACCGGGCTCTGGCACGACCAGCCGCTCTCGGTCGTCGCCGAGGACAGCCTCTGGCGCGCCGGGTGGGGCCTGATGGCCGGTTTCGTCCTGGGCGGAATCCTGCCGTTCGTCGAGACGGGGTTCGGGATCGTCACCGGGATCAGCCTGCTGGAGCTGGGCGACATCACCCACCCGCTCCTCCAGGAGCTGGTCCGCCGGGCCCCCGGCACGCACAATCATTCGATCGCCGTGAGCACGATCGCCGAGGCCGCCGCCGAGCGGATCGGCGCGAACGCGCTCCTGGTCCGGATCGGGGCCTACTTCCACGACATCGGCAAGATGCTCAAGCCTCATTACTTCGTCGAGAACCAGGCGGGCGCGACCAACCGGCACGCGAACCTGGCCCCGGCGATGAGCACCCTCATCATCATCGGCCACGTCAAGGACGGCGTCGACCTCGGCCGGCAGCATCACCTGCCCGAGCCGATCATCGACCTGATCGAGCAGCACCACGGGACCACCCTCGTCGAGTATTTCTTCAACGAGGCGACCAAGCGGTGCGGCAACAACGGCGACGGCACGACCGTCCTCGAAGGGGCCTTCCGCTACCCGGGCCCGAAGCCGCAATCGAAGGAGGCGGGCATCCTGATGGTGTCCGACGCCGTCGAGAGCGCCAGCCGGACCCTTTCCGAGCCCACCCCCGCCCGGATCGAAGGGTTGGTCCGGGATTTGATCAACAAGCGGCTGCACGACGGCCAGTTCGACGAGTGCGGGCTGACCCTCCGCGAGATCTCCGAGATCCGCGAGAGCCTCATCAAGAGCCTCATTGGCATCTACCACGGCCGGGTCAAGTATCCGGAGCAACGGACCGCCTGATGGAGACCGACCGAATCCCCGCCCGAATCCTGCCCGACACGATCGAGGTCGAGATCGTCGACAACCAGTCGCATCTCGACGCCGACCCCGCGTTCCTCGACGGCCTCGTCCGTCGGACCTTGCTGTCCGAGGGGATCGAAGACGCTTCGATCTCGATCGCCCTGGTGGACGACGCGACGATCCGCGTCATCAACCGTCGCCACCTCGACCACGACTGGCCCACCGACGTCATCAGCTTTGACCTCTCCGACCCCGGAGATTTCTCCCTGACGGGCGAACTGGTCGTCTCGGCCGAGATGGCCGTCGCGACCGCCCGCGAGGCGGGCGTCGCCCCCCGGTCGGAGCTGGCCCTCTACGTCGTCCACGGCCTGCTCCACCTCTGCGGGCTCGATGATCGGGAGATCGAGGACGCCGAGGTCATGAGGCGCCGCGAGGGGGAGATCCTCGCGGCCGAAGGGCTGATCAACACGTTCCCCCTGGTCGGCGCGGCGACGACCGTCGACGACCCGGGGCGGGAGAGTGTGCGTTGGCCGCGCTGAACCTCGGCGGGATGCTGGGCCTGGGACTTCCCTTGCTGGCGACGCAGGCGGTGCTCGTCGCGCTCGGCCGGGCCCTGCGCACCTACTCCCGGAGCCGGCTCGAAGAGATCTGCCAGGCGCATGGCCGCCCCCGGCGGGCCGACGCGATCGCCCACGACGACGAGGAGACCGAGCGGGCCGCCGAGTCGCTGGCCGTCGTCGTCGGGCTGACGCTGGCGGCGATGGCGGCCCTGGCCGCCCATACCGTCCTGCCCCGGCTCAATTTCGAGCTGGCCCTGCTGTTCGCCGTCGGTCTGTCGGTCTTCGTCCACCTCTCGGCGAGCGTCGTCGGCCGGGTCTGGGCCGAGACCATGCTCGACGCCGTCTGGCCGATCGCGCCGGCGGTCCGCATCGTGGCGTTGCCGCTGACCTCCGCCGCCGACCTGGTCGAATCGCTCGCCAGCCGGCTGGCCGGGCCGGTCGACGCGGCGCCCCGGCCAGCCAGCTTCGAGGTCGAGTTCCCCACCGAGTCCGACGACCCCGAGGACGCCGAGAACGACCTCCCCGAGTCGACCCGTCTGATCCTCGAACACGTCGTCGCCCTGACCCGGCGCGACGCCTCCGAGATCATGACGCCGAGCATCTCGATGGTCGTCCTGCCCGCGACGGCCTCGGCGCACCAGGCCGCCAGGACCTTCCGCGACTCCGGCCTGAGCCGGATAGAT
>JAJYDH010000253.1 GCA_021777685.1 Planctomycetota bacterium
GTGTTTCTGGCCCCCTCCCCCCTTGCGGGGGAAGATCAGGGTGGGGGGCTGCTTGCCGCCACCAGAATCGGAGGAAACACTCCCGGGATCAGCGTCAGGCCGTCATCCCGCCGTCGACCGCGATGATCTGGCCGGTGATGTAGCCGGCCGAGGGGCTGGCCAGGTACGCGACCAGGTCGGCGATGTCCTCCGGCTCGCCCAGGCGGCGGACGGGAACGCGCTCCTTGACCTCGGCCTTGATCTTGTCCGGCAGGACGCTGGTCATGTCGGTCTCGATGAAGCCGGGGGCGACGGCGTTCACCGTGATCCCGCGCGAGGCCAGCTCGCGGGCGATGGTCTTGGTGAAGCCGATGACGCCGGCCTTGCTCGCCGAATAGTTCGCCTGGCCCGGGTTGCCCATCAGCCCGGAGACGCTCGTGATATTGACGATCCGGCCGTAACGCTGCCGCATCATGATCGCGCCCAGGGCCCGGCAGAACTGGAAGGTGCCCTTGAGGTTGACGTCGATCACCTGCTGCCAGGCGTCGTCTTCCATCCGGAGCATCAGGCCGTCCCGGGTGACGCCCGCGTTGTTCACCAGGATCTGGATCTTGGGGAACTTCGCCTCGATCTCCTCGACCACGCGGGCGACGTCGGCCGAGTCGCCGACATTGGCCGCGAACCCCTCGGCGGTCCCGCCGGCCTCGCGGATCGCGGCGAGTGTCCCCTGGAGGGCGTCCACGGTCCGGGCCACGCCAGCGACCGTCGCCCCGCACCGGGCGAGGTGGATCGCGATCGCCCGGCCGATCCCCCTCGAAGCCCCCGTGACGAGGGCCACCTGGCCGGTCAGGTCCACCCGGACCCCTTCGGGCTTCGTCTTTTCCGCGTCGGCCATGATGGTCCCGTCCTCTTCGCTCGTCCCGTGTCAGGGAGCCTGTGCCCCGTCTCGACCGATATCATGCCGGCCCTGGCCTCCGGCCGGCAATCCCAATTAGCGGGCCGGGATGCTCGTGCAGGGCACCTTCCGGTCGATCCGCTTGAGCAGGCCCGTCAGGACTCGACCCGGGCCGATCTCGTAGAAGGTGTCGAACCCGTCGGCGAGCATCCGGCGGATCGAGTCGTCCCAGCGGACCCCCCGGATCACCTGCGCGACGAGCGTCCGGCGGAGATCATCGGGGCTCTCGTGCGGCTCGGCGTCGACGTTCGAATAGACGGGCAGTCGCGGCGACTCGATCGCGGAGGTCGCGAGGACCTCGGCCAGTTGCTCGTCGGCCGGGTGCATCAGGGGCGAGTGGAACGCCCCGGCCACGGCCAGCGGGACCACTCGACCCGCCCCGAGTTCGGTCGCGACGGCCTCGACCTCGGCGAGCGCCGCCGATTCGCCGGAGACCACGATATTGCCCGGCCCGAGCATGTTCGCCTTCCAGAGCTTGCCGCTCGGCTCGACCCGCCGGCAAAGCTCGTCGATCTTGGCCTCGTCCAGGCCGATCACGCTGGTCATGCCGCTCGGGGTCGCCAGCGCGGCGGCCTGCATCGCCTGGCCTCGTCGTCGGACGATCCTGAGCCCCGTCTCGAAATCGAACGAGCCGGCGAACGCCAGCGCGGTGTACTCGCCCAGGCTCAACCCCGCGGCCCCCTCGCAACGCTCGACGGTTTCGGGGTTTGTGACCTTCAACCCTTCCAGGGCCGCGAGGCTCGCCACATAGATGGCGGGCTGGCTGACGTCGGTCGACTCCAGCGCGTCCTTGGGCCCGTCGAAGCAGACGGCCTTGAGGTCGAACCCGAGGATCTCCCCGGCCCGGTCGAACAGGACTCGGGCGGCGGGCACCTCGTCGTAGAGGGCCCGGCCCATCCCGACGACCTGGGCACCTTGTCCGGGAAACAGGAAGGCGATCTTGGGCATCGGCTCGGGTCTTGGAAAAGGGTCACTGAGGAAACGACGACGGACACGCCGAACGGCCCACCGGCGGGGTCCGACCCGCCGCCGTCCTCGTCGGCATGCCGGCCGAGGATGATATCCAACTTCGATGCCGGGACCATCAGGCCCCGGGCAGGACGTCGAGGGCCGCCTTCAACTGCGAAGCGAACTGCTCATTGACTCTGTCTTCCGCCATCGTCCCGGCGACTCGCAAGGCATTCCGGATCGCTCGGGCCCCGGAAGACCCGTGGCAGATGATGCAGGCGCCTCGGAGGCCGAGGAGCGGGCCGCCGCCGAACTCCTGGTACTCGAACCGGGTCTTCAACTCCTTGAATGAGGCCGCCAGCTTGTGGCTCGCCTCGGGGCCGATCGCGGGCAAGAGCTTGCTCAGCTCTTGCTTGAGGGCCGAGAAGAGGAATTCCACGGCCCCTTCGCCCGACTTGAGCAGGACGTTGCCGACGAACCCCTCGCAGACGATCACCCGAGCGTTGCCCTCGTAGATGTCGCGACCTTCGATGTTGCCGACGAAGCGACCGGCGTGGGGACCGTTCTGGAAGAGAGTGCGGGTCGTCCGGGTCAGCTCGTTGCCCTTGTCCTCTTCCGAGCCGACGTTCATCAGCCCGATCTTCGGCTCGCTGATCCCGAGCACGTTCTCGGCGTAGATCGAGCCCATGATCCCGTACTGATAGAGGTCCTCGGCCTTGGCGTTCATGTTGGCGCCGACGTCGATGATGACGATCGGGCCCTGGTGGGACGGGAAGATGGCGGCGATCCCGGGACGGCGGACGCCCGGGAGGAACATCTTGGCGTTCATCAGGGCCGAGGCGACCATCGCGCCGGTGTGGCCGGCCGAGACGACGGCGTTCACCTCGCCCGAGGCCATCAGTCCCCAGCATCGGGAGATCGAATTGTCGCGCTTCTTGCGGAGGGCCTCGACGGGCTTGTCGCCCATGCCGATGATCTCGGAGGCGTGGACGATCGGCAGGCGGTCGCGGTCGACCTCGTGGGCGGCGAGTTCGGCCTCGATGCGCCCCTGGTCGCCGACGAGAACCACGGTCAGATCGGACCGATCGCGGACGGCTTCGACGGCGCCGGTCACGATCGGGCCGGGAGCGTGATCGCCGCCCATCGCGTCCAGGGCAATCCGCATGGGGTCTCTTCTCCGAAATCTGGGCGGAAATCCGGTCGAGGCGTGAGGGACGTCTTCCGAGCGGGAGGGGCGTGTCACGTCCGAAGTGTGTTACGAACCGCATCCTAGGAAAACGGCCCGAGGGCTGTCAAGCGCCCAGCAACACGACCCGGTCATTTCGCAAGTCGTTCATGAATCGGACATAACGCCCGATCTCGGGGCATCGGGCGGTTCACGCGCAGTCGGCGTCGACGCGGCGGGCGCGGGGCCGGATCGGCCCGTACTCGACGCGGACCAGGGCCGAGGGGTCGATGTGGGCCCGGGCGGCCCGGCGGACCTGCTTGGCCGTCACCCGGGCGATCCGCTCCGGCCAGCGGAGTGGCTCGTCGAGGGGCAGGCCCCACCGCTCCAGCTCCATCAGCCGCTCGGCCCGCTGCTCGACGGTCTGGAAGTCGAAGACCCACGAGCCGGCCAGGTAATGGCGGGCGCGGTCGACCTCGTCGTCGGTGAACGATCCCGCGTGCATCAGTTCCACCTGCTCCTGGACGGCCCTGACCGCGTGATCGGCCTCGTCGGGGCCCGTCCCGAGGTAGATCCGGAACAGCCCGGCCTCGACGTCGGCCGAGTCGGTCATCCCGCCGCCGACCGAGTAGGCCAGCCCCATCTCGTCGCGGATCACCCGGCTCAGGCGGTCGGTGAAGCCCGGCCCGCTCCCGAGGATGTGGTCCGCCACCGCGAGGGCCTCGAAGTCGGGATGGCGGCGCGGGATGCCGAGGTGGCCCATCAGGATGTGGACCTGCTCTCCCGGATACGAGACCCGGCGGACCTTCGGCCGGGCCGCGCGGACGAGCCTGGGGACTTCCGGGGCCTCGGCCGTCGCGCCGGACCAGTCGCCGAACCGGAGCTTGACCTGGGACATGAGCTTCTTCGGGTCGAAATCGCCCACCACGACCAGGAACGTGTTGCCCGGCCGGAAATAACGGCCGTGGTGGTCGAGGACGTCATCGCGGGTCAGGCGAGCGATCTCTCGGGACGTTCCGCGAGGGTCTCGCGAGTACGGATGGTCCCCGTATACGAGACCTCGGAAGATCAGGTCGGCCTTGAATGTCGGGTCGTCCCGATCGGACTGCAACTCGGCGGCGACCTTGCGCCGGGTCCAACTCAGGGCATCGGCGGGGAAGCTCGGGCGGATCGCCAGGTCGGCGAGCCATTCGACGGCGGTCGGGAGGTCCTCGGCGCGGACGCGGAGCGAGGCGCCGGTCGAGCCGACTTCCAGGGCCCCGCCGACGTCCTCGATCGCCTCGGCCATCTCCTCGGCGGTCCTGGTCCCCGTCCCTTCCTCCAGCATCCGGCCGGTGAGATAAGCCAGGCCGGGCCGGGACTCGCGGAGGACCCCGGCGTCGACGAAGAGTTCGAACGCGATGACTCCCGTGCCGGGTCGTCGCTCGCAGAGGACCCTCATCCCGTTCGGGAGCGTCATTTTCTGGGGCGCGTAGTCGGCCAGCCTGGAAGGGCCGGCCGGGATCTCCAGGGCGATCGGATGTTCCGCACCAGATGAGGGTCGTGGCCGATCGACCTTCTCGCGGGCCTCGGCCGGCATCAGGACGGTGACGGTCCGGGAGGGCCGGGGGATCGACCAGCCGACGGTCAGGTTCGGCTCGACCAGGTACGTCGAGGCGACCCGACGGATGTCCTCGGCCTGGACGGCGAGGGCCGCGCGATGCTCGGCCTGCCAGGATCGCCAGTCTCCGTTGAGGGCGAACTGGCCGAGCCCCGCCGCCAGCCCCGCGAGGTCTTCCTGCTCCCATCGCCAGGCCGCTTCGAGCCGGTTCCGGGATCGTTCCAGCTCGCCGGGCGTGGGCCCCTCGTCGGCGAGCCTGGTCAGGGCACCGGCGATGGCCTCGTCGATCCGGGCGGGCTCCGCGCCGGGCACGGCTTCGACTTGCAGCAGGAATTGTCCGGCCCGGCGGGCCCCTTCCTGGCCCGTCTCGACCCAGGTGGCCAGCCTGTCCCGCTCGACGAGCTGATCCCACAACCGGGAGCGCCGGCCGCAGGTCAGGAGATCGGACAGGACGTCGAGGGCCGGGCCGTCGGGATGGCCGAGGGGGACGGTATGCCAGCCGAGCAGGCCGCGAGCGACCGACTCCGGCTCGACGAGACGGAAATCGCGTCGGCCGATCTGTCGGGGCTCCTCCAGGGTCTGGGAGGGCCGGACGGTCTCGCCCGGCCGGATCTCGGCGAACCGGGCCTCGGAGGCGTCGAGTGCCCGGTCGGCGTCAACATCCCCGACGATGACCAGGATCGCCCCGTCGGGCCGGTAATGGTCGCGGTAGAACGACTTGAGGTCGCCCAGCTCGATCCGGGCCAGGTCATCGGGCCAGCCCAGGATCGGGTTCCGGTAGGGATGACGGACGTAGCTGGCGGCCAGGTGCGACTGGTCGAGCCGGGCGAACGGCGATTCCTGCTCCCGGGCCCGTTCCTCGGCGATCACCTGCCGCTCGGCCTCGACCTCGGCGGGGTCGAACGTGGCCCCGCGCATCCGGTCGGATTCGATCGCCAGGGCCAGCTCCCAGCGGGCGGAGGGGAAGGCGAACCAGTAATGGGTGGCGTCCTCGCTCGTCTCCGCGTTCGACTGGCCGGCCGCGACGAACGCCAGGCGGTCGATCTGCCCCTTGGGGAACCGTTCGGTCCCCTTGAAGAGCATGTGCTCGACGAAATGGGCCAGGCCGGTCTTGCCGGCGGGCTCGTCGAACGAACCGGCCGGATAATAGAGGTCGCAGACGACGACCGGGGCGTGGCGCCTGGGGAGGACGAGCGCCTTGAGGCCGTTCGCCAGGGTCCGCTCGAAGACCGGGAGGTCTCCCACCCAGGCGGGCGAGGGGCGGGCGGTCAAGCGTCGGGCCATGGGCTGCCCCTTTTTGTCGATTTGATTCGATCGCGCCGCCCAAGGAGTCGATGGGGACCGACTCGATTCGGGGGTGCTCGGAGCGGTCAACGTCGCGAGTCGGGTGCAACTCGCGGCATTACAACATCCAGCTTACCACGTCGAGGAGCGGGGTCGAGCCCCGTCCATCCGATTCATCTGTTAACAACCGAGGTCCGGCGACCAACAAAAGAGTTGACCTTGCACGCTCGGGGCCGTTCCTGGACAATGGGATATGTCGGACGATTTGACAATGCGGGGGTCAGGGTGAGCCGGGGGGGACCCGGGCAATGGGGGCTTGCGAACCTGGTCAGGACGGGAACGGAGCAGCCATAAGCATCGCCTCCATGTGCCCGGGAGCACCTCCCCGGCTCTCCCCGCCCCCTGCTTGATCCGGCCGAGAATCGGCACGGTCGGGCTCGGCGGAGTGGGCCCGTGCTAGAGTTATTCGCCCAGATCTTGCTCGAACTCGTTTGCCAGGCGACCGGACATGGTGTCCTGCGGGCCGTCAACCGCGGAGTGTGGAACCCCTCCAAGGTCTCCGACGACGCGGCGATGATCGTCGGGCTCCTGTTCTGGTTTGCTATTCTCCTGGTCTGTGGGGTCTGTGCGGCATTCGTGCTGTAGGCAGACGCTGACCTTCTCCCAAGGCCCGACGGAGCGTGCCTCGTGTCCCGACCCCGAGGGACCATCTCGAACCCGTCCGATCCCGATCCGGTCGGCTATACCGTGGTCGCCCGGCGGTATCGACCTCAGAGATTCGAGGACGTGGTCGGCCAGGATCACGTCGTCCAGGCCCTCAAGAACGCGATCCGCCTGAATCGCGTCACTCACGCCTACCTGTTCAGCGGCACCCGAGGGGTCGGCAAGACGTCGATCGCCCGGATCTTCGCCAAGTGCCTGAATTGCGTGCATGGGCCGACCGAGACGCCCGACCTGACCTGTGACATCTGCCGGGCGATCGCGACCGGGGATGACCTCGACGTCATCGAGATCGACGGGGCGAGCAACAACGGCGTCGAGCAGGTCCGCGAGCTTCGCGACAAGGTCCGGACCGCACCCAGCCGGGCCCGGTTCAAGATCTACTACATCGATGAAGTCCACATGCTCTCCACGGGCGCCTTCAACGCCCTGCTGAAGACGCTGGAGGAGCCCCCCGAGCACGTCAAGTTCTTCTTCGCCACCACCGAGCCCAACAAGATCCCGATCACCGTCCTCTCGCGCTGTCAGCGGTACGACTTCGCCGGGATCACGCCCGAGCAGATCGCCGAGACCCTGGCCGAGATCTGCGCCCGGGAACAGGTCGAGGCCGATCCCGAGGCCCTCGGCGTCATCGCCCGCCGCGCGAGCGGATCGATGCGCGACTCTCAATCGCTCCTGGAACAACTCCTCTCGTTCGGCGGCGAGCGCCTGACGGTCGAGCTGGTCCAGCAGCAACTCGGGATCGCCAGCGACGACCGGACGCTCGACCTCCTGGATGCCCTCTCTCGGCGCGACGCGGCCGAGGCGATCCGGATCGTCGACCAGACGGCCTCGGCGGGCGTCCAGCCGACCGAACTGCTCGGCGGGACCCTGGAATTCCTCCGGGACGCGATGACGATCGCGGTGAAGGCCCCGGTGTCCATGCTCTCGGCCAGCCCCCGGCAGAAGCCCCGGCTCAAGGAGATCGTCGAGCGCTGGTCGCTCGACACGCTCCTGGCCGCCCTCCAGATCCTCGCCGAGGCCCGGGGGCGGCTCCGAGGGAGCCAGCACGGCCGGACCCTGGTCGAGATCGCGATCCTCCGGGTCGCCCTGCTCGACAATCAGGGAGACCTCGGCGAGGTCGTCGCCCGCCTGGTGGCGCTGGAGTCGGGGGCCCCACCGGTCTCGACCGCCGAAAAAAAAAAGCTGACGCCCGCTGAACCGGCCCCTCAGCCCCTGGCCTCGAAGGTCGAACAGCCCTCGCCGCCATCACCGGACGCGGCCCCGGCGTTGATGGAATCGCCGGCTGAAACCGGATCGGGCGGGGAGCGAGACCTCGCCTCGATCTCGACCGATTGGGCGGCCTGGGCGAGCACGCACACCCCCGACCTCTCCTCAAGATTGCTCTATCTGAGGCCGATCGATCGGCCGGAGCCGGGCATCCTGGTCCTTGAACCACTCCCGGGCTACAATTGGATCGTCGGTCTTTGCGAACGGCCCGAACTGCGGACCCGGATCGAATCGGCGATTCGTCAATGGCTCGACCGAGACCTCTCCGTCCGATTCTCGAAGGCCGAAGAGGCCAGGATGCCCGCCACGGCCCGGCATCCCTCGGCGGTTGCCCGCGCCGACGGCCTGGCGGACGAGCCGATCGTCAAGCTGATCGTCGAGTTGTTCGAGGCGAAGGTGGTCCGCGTCGAGCACGATGACGCCTCGGCCGAGGCGTGATGCCCGACCGACTCTGGTTTTCCCGTCCGCCCCTCCCCCCTCTCGCTCCTCAAATTAGAAGGGATGCCGTGTTCAATAACCTGGGAAACCTCGCGGACCTGATGCGCAACGCCGGCAAGATCCGCGAGAGCGTCGAGAAGGCGACCGAGGCCCTGGGCCAGGTCGAGGTGGAGGGCACGGCCGGGGGGGGCGTCGTCTCCGCGAAGGTCAATGGCCGCATGGAGATGCTCTCGATCCGGATCGACCCCAAGCTCCTGGCGGACGGCGATGCCGAACTCCTCGAAGACCTCGTCACGGCGGCGGTGAACCAGGCCCTGACACGGGCTCGCGAGGCCGCGGCCCAATCGATCGGCTCGCTCGCGGGCGGGCTGCCTATTCCCGGGCTCTCGGGGATGTTCGGGCCGGGCTCGGGGGGGGCCTGATCGATGGCCGAGACCGCCGGAGCCCTGGATCGGCTGATCGACGCCTTCGGCCGACTGCCCGGCCTCGGGGCGAAGTCGGCCGAACGGCTCGCCTACCACCTGCTCAAGGCCCCCGCCGAGGAAGCCCTGGCCCTCGCCGAGGCCATCCGAGCCGTCAAGGAAAGCGTCCGCTATTGCGAGGTCTGCTACCACCTCACCGAGGCGGAGCATCCTTTGTGCACGCTCTGCCGAGACTCTCCGCCCGCCCCCG
>JAJYDH010000254.1 GCA_021777685.1 Planctomycetota bacterium
AGCGGGCCGTCAAGGAGTTCTCCAAGCACAAGGACTACTCGCCGGCCGACGTCGCCAAGCTCCGCAAGTATGAAGACATGGACGCGATGCTCGCCGACAAGGACGTCGAGATGGTCGTCATCGCCCTGCCGCTCTGGCTCCACGCGCCGGTGGCGATCAAGGCGATGCAGGCCGGCAAGCACGTCTTCTGCGAGAAGCTGATGGCGCACAACATCTCCCAGTGCAAGGAGATGGTCAAGGTCGCCCACGACACCAACCACCTCCTGGCCATCGGCCACCAGCGGCACTACTCGGCGCTCTACGACAACGCCAACTACCTCGTCAAGGAGGGCCACCTCGGCGAGATCCGCCACATCCGGGCCTGCTGGCACCGGAACAACGCCGTCCCCCAGATCGAGAAGGACTCCGACGGCAAGCTCGTCTACGACGAGAAGGGGAACCCGGTCTACAAGAAGGACAAGGCCGGCAACGTCCTCTATTATGACGGCTGGAAGCCCCCCATCCCCGGGGCCGACGAGAAGGTCGACTTCGCCAAGCACGGCTACAAGAGCCTCGACGAGCTGGTCCGCTGGCGGCTCTACAACCGGACGGGCGCCGGGCTGATGGCCGAGCTGGGCAGCCACCAGCTCGACGCCTGCTCGATCTTCCTGGGCAAGAAGCACCCGCTGGCCGTCACCGGGATCGGCGGGACCTTCTTCTACACCGACGGCCGCGAGGTCGACGACCACGTCTTCGTCACCTTCGAGTTCCCCGGCAAGGCCGAGAAGGACCACGTCGTCGTCACGTATTCGTCGATCAACACCAACCGGTTCGACGAGTACGGCGAGGAGCTGATGGGCTCGCGGGGGACGATGTTCGTCGACCGCGAGAAGGAGATCCTGCTCTACAAGGAGCCGGACCCCAACGCGGCCAGGGCCGGCGGCCGGTCGACCAGCATCACGGTCGAGACCAAGGCCGGCGGCAAGCCGGTCGTCGAGGCCAGCCCGAGCGCCGCCGGGCCGACGGTCGCCTCCAGCCTGGGGGCCCTGGCCACGGCCGACCCCTCGCGCGGCTATCGCGAGGAGCTGGAGCACTTCGCCTACTGCATCCGCAACGGCAACACGTCGAACTACCACGACGTCCCCGACGACCAGAAGCCCCGCTGCCGAGGGGAGGTCGCCCTGGCCGACGCGGTCATCGCCCTGACCAGCAACATCGCCATGCGCGAGAAGCGGCGGATCGACTTCAACCCGGCCTGGTTCGACTGGCAGTCGCCCGAGGTCCCCGAGAGCAACGCCAACCAGGTCGCCCGCAAGGGCTGATCGTCGCGGCGAGGGGATGAGACATCCGAGGGGCGTCGCGCGGCCGGGCCGCTCGACGCCCCTTTCGCTCGCGCCGACCGATCTCCGCGAGCGGAGCGAGCGTCTGGCCCCCTCTCCCCTCGTGGGAGAGGGTTGGGGAGAGGGGGGACGTCGCACGACCGCTTGACAGCGACGAGACCCAACGGCTCAGGACATTCGACGCACCCTGGTCGCCTCCAGGCCGTCAGCCCCCTCTCCCCAACCCTCTCCCACGAGGGGAGAGGGGGGCCAGAAAATGCCAGATCCGGCGCGTCTACCTCGCATGGTCCCTCCCGTCCAACCTTGCCGGTTCCGGGGTTCTTTGCTACAACGCCCCGCGCCGACCCGACCGGGGGGAGACGGAGCGAACTCGTGCCCAGAATCGCCTGTATCACGCCGATGTACTTCAGCGACGAGTCGTACATCGGCGGCGGCGAACGATATCCGCTCAACCTGGCCCGGGGGGTCGTCGAGAGTTCGGGCGGGGAATACTCGGTCGACCTGATCTCGTTCGGCCCCGAGGCCCGCTCGCACGCGCTCGCGCGGGGCCTGACGGTCAAGGTCCTGGCCGCCGCTCAACCCGCTCGATGTCGTCTCGTGGGACCTCCCCGCCGCGATCGCCGGGGTTGACCTCGTCCACGTCCACCAGGCTTACACCCGCTGCTCCGAGATGGCCTATCTCGTCGCGAAGCAGCAGGGCCGGCCGATCGTCGTCACCGACCACGGCGGGACGACCAGCACCCTGGGCACGTCCGTCGGCTCGCTGGAGCTGGCCGACCGGATCATCGCGAACTCCGACTTCGGCGCCTCGCTCTACCGGACGGGCACGCCGATCACCGTCATCAAGGGCGGGGGCGACGGCTCGCGGTTCACCCCGCCCCCGCCCGGCGAACCCCGCGCGACCGCGTCCTGTTCGTCGGCCGGCTCCTGCCCCACAAGGGGATCGACCGGCTCATCGCCGCACCGACGCCGACGACGACACGATCCTCGGCCTCTATCGCCGGGCCTGGGCGACCGTCCTCCCCTCGGTCTACCGCGACTATTACGGCGACACCCATCTCTGCCCCGAGCTGATGGGGTTCACCCTGTTGGAGTCGATGGCCTGCGGGACCCCGGCGATCTGCTCGGACGTCGCGGGGATGCCCGAATTCGTCCTCGACGGCGAGACGGGTTACGTCTTCGACGACCTCGCGACGCTGACCGACCGCCTCCGGGCCCTGGCCGCCGACCCCGCGATCGTCGAGCGCCTGGGCCGCCGGGCCCGGCGGCAGGTCGAGCGGGAGTTCGACTACCGGATCGTCGGCTCCCGGGCGATCGAAGTCTATGGGCCGCTGATCGACCGGGCCCGGGAGGGGGCGGCGTGCAGGTCCTGGTCCTCGGCAATCTCTACCCGCCCGACGTGATCGGCGGCTACGAGCTGGAGGGCAAGCAGGCCATCGACGCCCTCCGCGACTTCAAGGCCGCCGAGATCTGGGGCAGCAACCGCTACGTCATCGGGGCCAGCCACCCCGTCACCAACCGGCTCTTCGCTCGATCGGCCACAGCCAACGACCATATCGCCTATGATAATGCTTATGCCGCAACAACGGCAATTGGCCCCGTGCCAATGGTTTTGCACCGCGGGCCCACAACAAGGCCCAACCGTAAACACACGTCCTCCGCCGCCTCACCTCAATTCGATCTCATTCCAATTTCCAGCATCGCACCTCCGGAGCAACCTGACAAGGTTCGACCCGCGAGTCCATCCCGCACCTCAGCCCTGAGTCGCTTCCCTGGGCCGCTTGAGGTGATTCCGTGCATCCCCCACGGGGGCGAGGGAGAGGGGGAAGTGCGGGCGGGCGAGTGTGGCCCTGGCCAGGTCGGCCCGAAGCCTCCGGCGATCGGCCAGGGTCCGCCACTGGCGAAGGGCGTCGAGCTTGCCGAGGACGAACGGGCGGTGTCGGCCTCTCGCGAGCCTCCAGAGCCCCTGGGCGACGGTGAATGCCGCGTGGGGCAGGGCCGCACCCACCAGCCACGGGGCGGGCAGGTTCGACCAGAACAGGATCTCGGCGTTCCGGGCCATCCGGCGCTGAAGCTCGGGGCTCTTGTGGTCGTAGCTGGCCGAGAGGTCGTGGAGGACCCGGCAACTCGGCTCGAAGGCGCAGTCGTACCCGGCCCAGCGGAGCCGGAAGGCGAGGTCGACGTCCTCGTAGTACGAGCCGAAGGTCGGGTCGAAGCCTCCGACGGCCCTCAGGGCGTCCCCTCGGTAGAACGCGCTGGAGCCGCTGGCGCCGAAGACCCGGTCGGGGGGATGATCGACCCACCGCGAGGCCGGCTGGCCGTGCCCGCGCTTGCTGGGCCAGCCGAAGGCGGCGTAGGCGTCGCCGGCCGAGTCGACCCGCGACGGGTCGGAGCGGACCAGGACCAGCGGGGCCACCGAGCCGACCTTGGGATCGGAGAACGGCTCCAGGCCGGCCTCGATCCAGCCGGGCGTGACCTCGGTGTCGTTGTTCAGGAGCTGGACGAACGCCCCCCGACTCGCGACGATCCCGGCGTTCGCGGCCCCGCAGAAGCCGGCGTTACGCTCCAGACGCACGAGGGTCACTTCCGGATGGGTTCCGGCCAGCCAGGCGGGGGTGCCGTCGGTCGAGGCGTCGTCGGCGACGATCACTTCGATGTCGATCTCCGCGGGGCGATGGCGGGCGATGCTGGCGAGGCAGGTGGCCAGGAGGTTCCGGCCATTGTAAGAGGGGATCACGACCGAGCAGGCGGGACGGCTCACCGGTCGGGCCTCCGTCGTTTCCTGGGCGGGCTCCAGGCGGTCTTCCGCCAGAAGACGTGCTGCACGGTCATGAACAGGACCTTGAAGTCGAACCAGAACGACCACCGCTGGATGTAGTCGAGGTCGTACTGGATGCGCTTCCGGAGCGAGGTCCGGCCCCGCCAGCCGTGGACCTGAGCCCAGCCGGTCATCCCGCCGGGGACGGCGTGGCGGAGGTCGTAGTCCGGCATGACTTCCTTGAAGTGCTCGACGAAGATCGGCCGCTCGGGGCGGGGGCCGACCAGGGTCATCTCGCCGGTCAGGACGTTGAAGAGTTGGGGCAGCTCGTCGATGTTGGTGTGGCGGAGCCAGGCGCCGATCCGGGTGCAGCGATCGTCGTGGTTCGAGGCCCAGATTGGCCCGGTGGTCCCCTCGGCGTCGAGCCTCATGCTCCGGAACTTGAACATCCGGAACGGACGCCCCCCCTGCCCGACCCGCACCTGGGTGTAGAAGATCGGCCGGCCGGTGGTCAAAAGGATCATCGCCGAGACGACGGCGAAGAGCGGGGACAGCAGGAACAGGCCGATCCCCGCGCCGAGGATGTCCATCATCCGCTTGGCGATCCGGTCGCCCCGCCAGGGCCAGGGCGGCGGGTGGTCGCCGATCGGCGAGGAGGGCCGATCCCGGCCGGACCGCGAGGCCCCCTCGGCGATCCAGTGGACCCGGACGTCGGACCGGGTCAGCAGGTCGATCCGCGCCTTGAGGCGCCGGGCCGAGCGTCCCGAGAGCGCGATGACGAGGTCGGTGGCCCCCACGCGGTCGACCCACTCCGAGAGCCGGTCGACCTGGCCGAGCACGGGCACGGGGTCGGACTGGGGGTGGACGGCGAGCTGGCGACCGCCGCCGACCCGCCCTCGATAGCTGTCGTGGCCCGCGTCGATGAACCCGACGACGGTCAGGCCCGACCAGGAACCATCGCGGAGGCATCGGGCGACACGGCGACCGGAGCGGGGATCGCCCACGATCAGGAGACGACCGCCGTTGTCGCGGGCCTGGACGGAGCCGGCCCTCGCGGGGCTTTTCTTCATGGATGTTCACCGATCCATCGGTGTCGGAGGCGGCCGGTCCCTCGGGTCGGGACTCGGTCGGACCCGGCGGTTGAGACGAGCGGCTCGACCATCCTTGGCGAAGCCCTCCAGGATTCCCTCAAGCTCTTCCATCGGTTGAACCGACCGTTGATTTCAGTCTATCTTGGATTCTGGCCCGTAACCCGGCGGGTCCGCCCCGGAAAGGCCCGTCGCGTGGGATCACCGATACGACCGCCCTCGGAGCCGACCGTCCTGTCGGCGGTCATCGTCAACTACCGGAGCTGGCCCGACGTCCTGCGGCTGGTCACCTCCCTGGCCGGGTCCCCGTCCGTCGCCTCGGGCGCCTGCGAGGTGCTGGTGGTCGACAACGACTCGCCCGAGCCGGTCCCGCCGGCCCTCCTCGAGCCCGGGCCCGGCGTCCGCCCGATCTTCCGGGGCGAGAACGGCGGCTTCTCGGCCGGCGTCAACGCCGGCTGGCGCGCGTCGGAAGGCCGCTGGCTCCTGGTCCTCAACCCGGACGTGGTCCCCGAGCCCGGGCTGATCGAGTCGATCCTCGGCCGGATCGCCCGGTCCGAGGCCGACCCGGCCGGCGCCCCGGGGGTGGTCGGCTTCGGCCTGCGCAACCCGGACGGCTCGGCCCAGCCCTCCGTCGGGGCCTTCCCCGGGCTGGTCCGGACCGCGTGGGAGCAGTTGATACCAAGACATCGCCGGAAATACCAGCCCGATTGGAGCCTCCGACCCGGGCCCGTCGACTGGGTCACCGGGGCCTGCATGCTGCTCAACGCCCGGATGCTCGCCGAGCTGGGCGGGATGGACGAGGACTTCTTCCTGTATTACGAGGAGGTCGCCCTCTGCCGTTCGGCCAGCCGACTCGGCTGGCGGGTGGAGTACGACCCCGGCGTGTCGGTCGTCCATTTACGTCCCTTGCAAAATCGGGCGATTTCCCCCAAGATGCGGGTCATCACCCGGCACAGCAAGCTCCTCTACTTCCGCAAGCACCTGCCGCACTGGCAATTCGCGGCACTCGACGCGACGGTCCGGGCCGAGGCCCGGCTCCGGGCGGCCTGGTGCCGGGCCCGAGGTCGGGCCGAGGAGGCCCGATCGTGGCGGGCGGTCGACCGGGTCGCGAAGCTCCTCGCCGCCGGCGCCGACCTCAAGGGCCGCGCGGTCCTGGCCCTCGCCGAAACGGTCGAGGAGCCCGACGACGAGGCCGAGGCGGCCGGGCCCGGGCCCATCGCCGTCGCCCGCGACGTCCCCAGGTCGTTCCCAAGGAGGCCGCAACGGACGCGGCCCCGAAGGTCTCGAAAGGACGGACCCTCATGACGACCAAGACCCACCTGGCCCGCATCTTCCTGCTGATGGTCTGCGTCGCGGGCCTCCTCGGCTGGACCGCCCGGAACACGGCGATCCTCTTCGCCGACGGCCTCCGCTACATCGACCAGGCGAAGCGGCTCGACGCCGGCAACACCTTCAACGCCCTCTTCCGATCGATCGACCACCCGGCCTATCCCCTGGCGATCGCCGGGATGCACCGGGTCCTCGGCGGCGACGGCCCCGTCGCCTGGCAGCACGCGGCGCAGGCGGCGTCGATCGCGGCGGGCGTGCTCCTGGCGATCCCGCTCTATCTCGTCGCCCTGGAGATGTTCGGCGGCTCGACCGCCTGGCTGGCCGTGGTCCTGTCGTACCTGGTCCCCCTGACCGGGCACGTCATGGCCGACGCCCTCAGCGAGAGCCTGTTCCTCCTGTTCTTCTTCTGGGGCGTCTGGACCTCGCTGAGGTTCCTCAAGGAAGGGGTCTTCCCCTGGTTGCTCCCGACGATCGGCTTCGCCGCGCTGGCGTACTGGGTCCGGCCCGAGGGGCTGCTCCTGCCGGCGGCGATGGTGGCGACGCTCGCCCTGATCCCGCTGATCCGGTCGACCCGGATGCTCTGGCCCCGGTGGTGGGCGGCCGTCGGGTTCCTGATGATCGGCCCGGCCTGCCTGATCGCGCCGATCATCGCCACGAAGGGCGGGCTCTCGACCAAGCCGGCGGTCGGACGAGTGCTGGGCACGGTCTCGAAATCCGCGCCGCTGGCGGTGGAGCGGACCCGGCCGCTCGACCCGAACCAGACGACGACCCAGCTCTACGTCCTGTCGACCCGCGCGATGGCGATCGCCGTCCGCGACTCGGTGACGGTCCCGCTCCTGCCCCTGGCGCTGCTCGGCTTCATCTTCGCCTGGCCGCCGGGCGAGCGGGCCCGCCCCTGGGTCTTCTACGCGACCGTGATGATCGCCTGGGCCCTGGCGCTGATCCGGCTCTATGCCACGGGGGGCTACTGCACGCCCCGGCATGCGATGATCCTGTCGTATCCGCTGATCGCCTCGGCCGCCTTCGGGCTGGAACGGCTGTTGAAGATGATCGCCGTCCCGGGCCGTTGGCTCGGCCAGCCGGACGGGCGCTACACGGCCGGGCCGGTCGTCTGGGTCGGCGTGCTCGTCGGGCTGTTCTTCGCCTACAAGGCCGACCTGAAGGCCCCGATCAACGAGCGGTTCGCCGGCTACCGAGGGGCCGCGAACTACCTGGCGGCGAACGTCCCCGAGGACGCGCGGGTGGTCGACCTCACCGGCTGGTCGCTCTATTACGGCGAGCGGCAAGGCTACACGTTCGCCAACCTGATCGAGGCGATGGGCGACCGCGACCTGACCCGCGTGGTCGTCCGCGACGCCCACCTGACCGGCCCCTGGGAGTATTGCAAGCAGGTCCGCAGGCTGATCGGCGGCCGGAAGCCGGTCGCGTCCTTCCCCGAGCACCCGGCCGAGAAGCAGTCGGTGGTGTTCGTGTACGACTGGTCGGACATGGCGAACCGGACCGCCCGGGGAACGTCGATCGAGAAGCGCTGAGGCTTCCCGACGACTTCCGCTCGACCCGGACGCATGGAGGTGTCCCATCGGGGTGATTCCCAGGCAGCTTGTCGGGCGCGAGACCCCCTCTCCCCAGCCCTCTCCCACGAGGGGAGAGGGGGCCGGAAAAACTCCCTCTCCCCTCGTGGGAGAGGGCTGGGGAGAGGGGGCGTTCGGCGAGTCGCCCGGGGCCGACCCCGAGCTTCCCATCGACGAACAGGCGCCGCCGCGATGGCCGCGCATGACGACCCTCCTTCTGGTCGCGGCGTCGTACCTCGCCTTCGCCTCGATGGCGACGTATCCGGTCGTGCTCACGTTCGGTTCGGAGATGCCGGGACAGCTCACCGACCCGCTGGAACACCTCTGGATCATGCGATGGTCGCGGGCCTGCCTGCTCGACGGCCGATCCCCCTTCTTCTGCCCGGCCCTGAATTACCCGTCGGGCGTGCCGCTCGGCTATTTCCCGACGATGCACATCCAGACGGCCGCTTATGTCTTCCTTTGCCTCTTCACTCGCAACGAAATTGCCTGTTTTAATGCGATGTGGTTTTTCGGATTCGTCTCGACGGGCCTCGGGACGTTCCTGCTAGCCTGGTGGACGGTCCGAAAGGCGTGGGCGGCCTGGCTCGCCGGGCTGGGGGCGATGCTCTGCGGGCCGATGCTGATGCACGCCCACGGGCATCTGGAAACGATGCAGGTGGGGGCGGTCCCGCTGTTCCTGATCGCCTGGCTCCGCCTGGTCGACCGGCCGGGTCGGGGGCGGCTGGCGATCGCGGCCGGGCTCTACCTGCTCGTGGTCGCGTGCGCCCCGTATTTCGCGGTCCTGGCGGTCTTCCCGGCGGCCTGGTATGTCGCATGGTCGTGGCTCGATGCGGGGCGGGGCGGGCGGCGATCCTGGCTGATGGGCCGGGTCGGCTGGCTGGCGACTTTCGCGGGGCTGGTGCTCCCGGGGCTGTTCGCGCTGTTCTCCGGCCAGGTCTGGG
>JAJYDH010000255.1 GCA_021777685.1 Planctomycetota bacterium
GCGCGGCCTTTTTTCGCCGCGAAGCCAACGGGCCGGTCATTTGACGCCCCCGTCCGCCGCGAAGACCTTCATCACCTGAAAGACCGCCGGGGCCAGCAGGATCACGAAGACGGCCGGGAAGATGAATAACAAGGTCGGGATCAGGATCTTGGTCGACGCCTTCTGGGCCTTCTCCTCGGCCTTCTGCCTCCGCTTCACCCGGAGCGTCTCCGAGTGGGTCCGCAGGCTCTTGACCAGGCTGGCGCCGAACCGCTCGGACTGGCCGACGACCGACGCCAGGCTGAGGACCTCCTCCAGGTCGGACCGCTGGGCGAAGTGCTGGAGGGCCTCGCCGGGCGCCCGGCCGAGCTGGATCTCGCGGTCGACGATCTTCAGCTCCGACGCCAGGATCGGGTGGGCCGACTTCAGCTCGTCGGCCACGCGCTTGAGCCCGGCCTGGAGGCTCAGCCCCCCCTCCTGGCAGATGATGAGCACGTCGAGCGCGTCGGGGAGACCCCGGCGGAGCGTGGTCTGGCGGGCCTTCTTCTTGCTGTCGAGCCAGAAGCTCGGCCCGATCATCCCGATGAAGAACAGGATCAGCGAGATCGGCAGGGCCTTGCTCACCGGCAGGATCTTGGTCAGGGTGAGGCCGAGGCCGGCGATCGTCGCCAGCCCGAGCAGGGCCAATTTCACGCCCAGGAAGATGTACATGGCCTGGCGATGATACAGCCCCGCGTGGACCATCCGGGCGCGGAGCTTGGTGCGCTCGGCCTCGTCCTCCGGCACGATGATCTTGCCCATCTTGGGCAGCGCCGTCCGTGCGATCTGAGCGACCGTCTCGGCCTTCTCATCCGGCCGCTCCTTGCCGGCCAGCGTGTCGATCCGGTCTTCCAGCTTCTTCCCCCGGCCGGTCAGGAACAGCCCGGCCATCATCGCGATCGAAGTCACCATCGCGAAGGCGACCACCATCACCGTCATGTCGGAGCCCACGGCGAATGCCCTCCCGTCGACTGTGTTTTGACCGACCCTTCCCGTGACGACCGCCCGGAGTTAGCTCTGCCTCCCTCTCCCTCCGGGAGAGGGCCGGGGTGAGGGTCGTTGCCGGTCGAGCGGTCTCCGAGCGAGCCCTGCTTTCTGGCCCACCGGCGATGCCGCGCCCCTCACCCCCGGCCCTTCTCCCGGAGGGAGAGGGGAGAAATAGCGGCGATCGGTCGCGACGACGAACCCTAGAAATCAAAATTGACGATCTTCCTGATCCAGAGCACGCCCAGCCCCTCGACGACGAAGGTGCCGATGAGGATGTCGGGGTGCTCGAAGTGGATCACGGCATATTCGCGGTTGAGGACCAGCAGGAGCACGAGCATCAGCGGCGGGAGCGCCGCGAGCATCCAGCCCTGCATCCGGCCCTCGGCGGTGAGCGTCTTGATCGTCCCCCGGATCAGGTAGCGCTCGCGGACCACGGCGGCCAGCTTGGTCAGCAATTCGGCGAGGTTGCCGCCGGTCTGCTGCTGGACCAGCACGGCCAGGACGAAGATCTTCAGCTCGATCACCCCGGTCCGCCGGGTCATGTCGCGGAACGTGACCTCGGGCGAGAGTCCCAGGTTCTGCTGCTCGTAGCAGTAGGCGAACTCCGACGAGATCGGCTGGGGGAACTCGTCGGCGACGGCCAGGAGCGCCTGGCCGAGGGTCTGGCCGGCGCGGACCACGCGGGACATCAGGTCGAAGGCGTCGGGGAGCTGCGATCGGAGCTTCTCGATCCGTCCGTCGCGCGCCTTCTTCACCCGCCAGACGGGCAGGACCCCGCCCGCCAGGGCGGCGAGCCCGGCGTCGACCGGGCTCCGGCGGATCAGGAAGACGACCAGGCCGAGCCCGACGGCGACGACCCCCGCCATCCCCAGGACCCGCCCCGGCGTCGTGTCGATGCCCGACTGCTCGACCATCAGGGCGAACCGCTGCTTCAGCGACGGCCTCTCGTCGTCGGCCAGCTCGGAGGCCATCTGTCCGAGGTTCTTGAACAGAGGGGTCTTCTTGGCCTCCGCCGACTTCTTCTTGAGGAACTCGGCGTCGACCCGGTCGTTCACCCGCGAGCGGTCGCGGAGGAACACGTCGGAGATCAGTTGCGCGACGGCGAAGATGCCGGTCATCACCGTCAGGGCGGCCAGCAGCGAGATCGCGGCCGGGCTCATCGGGCGCCCTCCGGTCGCGAGTAGCTGGACAGGATCCGCCGCTCGAACAGCTCGACCGGCAGCTTCTCGCCGGCCGATTCGAGCGCCTCCAGGCACTTGGGACGGATGCCCGTGCAGTAGTGATAGCCCTGCGCCACGCGGTCTTCGTCGACCCCGGTCTGCTTGAAGACGAAGATATCCTGCATGCTCACGACGTCCTCTTCCATGCCGACGATCTCGGAGATCTTGATGATCTTGCGGACGCCGCCGGAGAGCCTCGCCGCCTGGACGATGAGCTGGACGGCCGAGGCGATCTGGCGGCGGATGATCCAGATCGGCAGGTCGAAACCGGCCATGCCGACCATCATCTCCATCCGGCCGATGGCGTCTCGGGTGTCGTTGGCGTGGATGGTGGTCATGCTCCCGTCGTGGCCGGTGTTCATGGCCTGGAGCATGTCCAGGGTCTCGCCGCCCCGGCACTCGCCGACGATGATCCGGTCGGGCCGCATCCGGAGGGCGTTCTTGACGAGGTCGCGGGTCATGATCGCGCCGTTGCCCTCGATGTTCGCCGGCCGGGTCTCCATCCGGACGATGTGAGGTTGCTGGAGCTTCAGCTCGGCGGCGTCCTCGATCGTGGCCACGCGCTCGTCCTCCGGGATGAAGGATGAGAGCGCATTCATGAGAGTCGTCTTGCCCGAGCCGGTGCCGCCCGAGACGACCATGTTCACCCGGGCCCGCGTGGCGGCCGACAGGAAGTCGACCATCTCCGGCGTGATCGCCCGCTTGTCGACCAGGTCCTTGAACTGGAGCGGCGACTTGGACGACCGCCGGATCGACAGGAGCGTCCCGTCGAGGGCCAGCGGCGGGATGACCGCGTTGACCCGCGAGCCGTCGGGCAGCCGGGCGTCGCAGAGGGGCGAGGTCTCGTCGACCCGCCGGCCGACCCGGCTGACGATCCGCCGGACGATCTCGATGAGGTGCTTCTCGTCGTTGAAGACGACGTCCGACTTGCTCAGCCGCCCCCGGCGCTCGACGTACACGCACTTCGGCCCGTTGACCAGGATGTCGGAGACCGTCGGGTCGCGCATCAGGACCTCGAGCGGCCCGATGCCGAAGGTCTCGTCGAGGACCTCGCCGATCAGCTTCTCGCGCTCGGCCAGGCTGAGCAGGTCGTTGGTCTGGCGGCAGAGCTGCTCGGCCCCGCGCCGGACCTCCTCGCGCAGCTCCTCCTCGCTCAGCGTGCCCATCGCCGAGAGGTCCATCTCGGAGATCAGTTTCTGATGGAGGTCGGTCTTGATCCGGAGGAGGCGATCCTCCTCCGCCGCCCCGCCCGTCAAGGTCGTCGATCCGAAGCTCGATCGGCTCATGTCGTCACCCGTCTCCGTTCCCTGGTCGTATTGACTTGTTCTTTTGTTGTCTTGTAGGGCGGGTGAGCGGGAGCGAAACCCGCCGGGATCGACATCGCCCGGGCCGGCGGGTTTCGCTCCCGCTCAAACGCCCTACATCAGAGGTCTGATCTCTCACGAAGGTGAGCGAGGCTCGGATGGTCGAGGATCGCGAAGGTCTGCGCCAGCCGACCGATGGGCTCGCCCCGCTGGCGGATGTGGGCCTCGGCGATCGGGCCGAGTCGTCCGGCGGCGCCGGCGAGGTAGGGCACTCGGTGCGGGTCGATTCCCATGAGCCGGGCGGCCGAGGCGTCGACGGCAGGGAGGTTCGTCCCCATGACGAGGATACCGATCGGCCGGGGCGAGCCCATGATCGGGCCGTCCCCCTCCATGCCGACGATCCCGTCGACGATCGCCAGCGACGGCCCGACGGCCGCGTTGATGTCGAGGATCGAGCCCGGGATGCCCGCGTGGTGCAGGACGTTCTTGGGCCAGCCATAGGCCACGCCGGGCATCACGCCGAAGAGGTTCTTCATCGCCAGGGTGACGCCCGCCCAGTGGTGCGTCTTCAGCTTCGGCAGCGAGACGACGATGTCGGCCCGCCTCAGCGAGGCGGGCAGGGTGAGCGTCGGGAGGCCGGTGAACCCCCGACGATTCTCGACCGTGAAGACCTCGTCATGATTAAGGTCCACGAATTCCAGCCGCTCCTCGTCCAGGACCGGGCCGAGGCCGGACTGTTCGAGGACGTAGGCGGAATCCCGGCAATGCCCCTGGCCCTCGGCGACGAAGACCTCGCGCGCGCCCCAGGATCGGAAGACCTCGGCGACGGCCCGGACGACGGCCGGGTGGGTGTTGATGTGAGGGGCCGACCTCGACGGCTCGACCAGGTTCGGCTTGAGCAGGACCGACTTCCCCCGGGCCCAGGCCGGCCCGAGTCCCAGCTCCGCCAGGCCGTCGCGGACGATCGGGGCGAGGTCGAGGTCATAGCTCGCGGCCTTCGCCACGACGACGTCCGCCCGCCTGCCCGACTCGTCTCCCCGGCGGATCGCCAGGGCCGATGCGGTCCCGGCGGCGAGCAGGCCCGCGCCGGCCATGAAGGCGCGGCGCGACGGGCCTGCCGGGAGGTTCGGATCGAGAAACGATGATTCAAGCATGTCGCGAGCCCTCCTGTCGCTCGGCGATCCCCAGGACATCCAGCGACCGGCGGCCCGAAGCGAGGAGCAGCATGGCCAGCTCGTCCGCCCGGGGCTCCCGCGAGGCGAGCCGGTCGAATGCCGAGGCGAGCCGGCTCTGAGCTTCCGGCGGCTCCGCCCCCCAGGCCCGGAGGCCGAGCAGCCCCCAGCCCAGCGAGATCGGCGCGAGCGTCTCCCGGAGGGAAGCCTGGAGGTAGGCGATCGCCGGGGCGATGACGGACGATCTGCCTCGCCCGGCCTCCGTAAGAGGGGAGGCTGAGGGGCCCATCCGACCGGAGAGCGCCAGGAGTGCCAGCCCGGTAGGCCCCGGGAGCGGCCGGAGCGTCGTCCCGAAGATGACCGGGTTGCCGAGGTTCCAGCCCCCGCCGGGGATCGCCCGGTCGACGAGCATCCGGGCCCCTTCAGCGGACCTCGGGTGATCGCCCCGTCCTTCCCGGGCCAGCGCCAGCAGGGCCAGGGCGGTCGGCTCGACCCAGGAATGCGTGTCGGCGACCCAGGGCCAGCCGACGATGGTCGGGTCGTGGCCGAGCGGGTCATTCTCGGACCGGCGGTCAGTCTTGCCCTCCCGGCCCAGGAGCCAGCCCAGCGCCGCCGACCGTTCGGTCTCGAAGCCGCCGACCGCGGCCCAGAGTAGCAGGGCGAACGGCGTGGCCCAGCCCGGCTCGGGCAGGGCCACCGTCACGCCCAGCGAGCCGTCGGGGCGGCGGATCGAGGCGAGCCAGCGGGCCGTTGAAAGGGCTTCGGGCCTGTCTGGCTCTCCTCTCCCTCCGGGAGAGGGGCCGGAGGTGAGGGACGCCGCATCGCCAGCGACCCGGGAAGTGGGGCTCATCCGGCGATCGCTCGACCGCCCACGGCCCTCACCCCGGCCCTCTCCCGGAGAGAGAGGCAGGCGGACAGGACGGCCGTCCCCCTCGTCCGCCAGCAGCGCCAGCGAGGCCAGGGCCGAGGGCTCGACCGCCGCCGACGAGCGGGGTCGATAGCCCCAAACCCCGGACCCTCGGCGGAGTCCGAGCAGGCGTCGGCGGGCTTCGGCGGTCCAGTCCTCGGTCATCCGGGCGTCTCGTCAAATCGAGGTGAGGGGGAACAGATCCATCCTAGGTCACTTCTTGCGGCGGCCGTCGAGGAGCATCGCGAGCTGGAACAGGCTCTTGGAGACCCGGGACGACCTGGCCTCGATCACGACGGGGACGCCGTGGTTGTTGGCCCGGTTGACCGACTTGGGGTCCTCGGGGATGTAATGGGCGATCTTCCGCCCGAGCGCCTCCTCGGCCTTGGCGGCGGGGACCTCGTGGGCCTGGCCGTAGCGGTTCACGACCAGCAGGACCTTGTCCCGGGCGACGTCCAGGGCGTCCAGATATTCCAGGGTCCGACGGACGTTCCGGAGCGAGGCGAAGTCGAGGCGGAACGCGATCAGGACGACATCGGCCAGGTCGAGGACCACCCGCTGCTCGGGGTGCGACGGGTGGTCCAGGTCGGCCAGGACGAACGGGAAGCTGGCGCGGGCGAACTGGAGGGCCTGGGTCACGCCCTCGGACTTGATCAGGACCATGTCGTCGAGGTGATGAGGGGCGGCCACCAGGCTGACGCCCGAGTCGTGCTTGACGACCGACCGCTCGAACATGACCCTGTCGAGCTTCGCGGCGTTCCGGCAGAGGTCGGCCAGGGTGAAGGTCGGCTTGAGGTCCAGGAGCGCCGCGAGGTCGCCGGTCTTGGGCTTGAGGTCGATCAGGCAGGCGGACTTGTGCTCGGCCGCGAGGGCGACGCCGAGGTTGGCGGCGACGGTGCTCGACCCGCTCCCGCCGCTGGGGGCGAGCACGGCGATCAGCCGGCCGAGCTGCGCCGGGCCCCGGGCGGCCTCGTTGAGCCGGCCGATGGCCGACTCCAGCTCGGCCTCCAGCTCGGCCGAGTCGACGTAGTCGTCGGCCCCGGACCGGAGGGCCCGCAAGACCAGCTTCGAGTCGGCGGCCGGCCCGACCGCCAGGATCTTCCCCGGCGCCACCCGGGAGACCGCCGGCAGGAGGCCCAGCCCGCGCTCGAGGTCGGGCATGAGGGCGACGACGACCAGGTCGATCGTCGACTCGCGCCCGAGTCGACCGGCGGCGCCGTCGAGCGGCAGGACGTGGGCGGACGGGCAGTCGTGGCCGCCGAAGTTGAGGACCTCGCGAATCCGCGAGGCGGTCGAGCCGTGGTCGGCGACGATGAAGGACGGCATCGGAACCTCGGGGCAAAATCCCTTTAATGTGCGCCTCTCGGACGGTTCGATCTCAGGGCGGCGGGCCCGATCCCCGGCGGGCGGCGGTGAGGCGGGCCGGGGCGGCCGTCCGGATCAGCGGGCCCGGCCGCGAGGCGACCGTCACCGTGTCCGACCCGGCGACGGTCCCCCGGAGGGTCCGGATCGCCAGGGTCTGCTCCGTGGGGGCCATGACCAGGTCCCGCACGACCGAGGGAGTCGACGGGGGCGGCTCGGCGGCCGGCGGCTTGGGGGGGACGAGGTTGAGGTCGGCCAGCGTCGCCGGCTTGGGTTTGATGGCCCCGGCGTCCTTGAGGTTGCGGAGCGAGAGGTGGAGCGTCCCCTTGTTCTGGCCCAGGTCGAGCAGCGAGGCGTCCTCGGGCCTGACCAGGAGCGTGACCGACCGGGCCTGATCCGGGTCGATCTTGTTGGCGGTCGGCGTGTTGACGGTCGTGTGGACGGCCAGGATCTCCACGTTCTGGAGCAGGGTGGTTGTGGTGGCCCCGCCGGTCGCGTCGTCGGTCCCGCCCGAGGAGTTGGTCGTCAGGAGCACGTCGACCCGGTTGCCCGGAAGGAGGAACCCCGCCAGCGATGAGGAGAAGCTGGGCGTCTGGATCGTGAACGCCCGCATCCCCGGCTTGATCAGCGCGGCCATGCCCCGGCCGGCTCCCTTCTCGGCCAGCTTCTTCTCGCGGAGCATGTCCCCCTTGTCGAGCTGGGAGAGCGCGGCCCGGCCGATCGCGTCGGCCGGCTTGCGGATCGCGTCCTCGGGCACCTCTTCCTTGGGGATCTCGCGGACCTCGACCATCGCCTCGTCGATCGACTCGCCCGGCCTGACCTCGGCGACGACGAAGACCACCGGCGAACGCTCGATGACCGGCCCGCCCGCGGGCTTCCTGAGCGCCTGGACCAGGACCATCGCCGAGATCCCGCTGACCACGGCCAGGAATCCGACCATCATCGTCCGGACGTTCATCGGGGGCCTCCGGGGTCATTCGAGGCGGTCGCGACCTTCTCCGCCGCCCGGCCATACGGCGGCCAGACCTGGCCGAGGTCGTGGCCCCACCAGGCCAGGGTCGCGAAGAAGCCCAGGCAGGTCATCGCGGCGAACGGGACGAGCCGGCGACGGCGGTCGGCCCGGCCGACCTCGGCGGCGATCGACGGCCTCGGCCGGTTCCACCATCCCGGGTCGAGCAGCGCCCGGCCGGCCTCGATCAGCTCGATCGCCAGGCCCAGGACCCCGTACCGGCCCAGGACCAGCGCCAGGGCGTAGGCCCCGCCGAAGAGGGCCGAGGCCACGAAGACCTGGTAGGTGAGGAACGGCCCGAGCCAGGCGCCCACCGCCGCCAGGAGCTTGACGTCCCCGGCGCCGACGCCCCCGGCGGCGAAGAACAGGACCAGGAGGCCGAAGCCGAGCCCCGCCCCGAGCAGGCTCGACCCCAGCCCCGACCATCCCCCGAGCGCCGCCGAGACGGCCACGCCCAGGGCCAGCGTCGGCAGGGTCAGGGCGTTGTGGACCTTGAATTTCCAGAGGTCCGTCGCCGAGGCGATCAGGGTCGCCGAGGCGACGACGGCGAGCGGGATCAGGTCGGCTCGTGACACCGGTTCGACTCCGTGGAAGGCCGGCCGCCCCGGGGTCAGGGCCCGGGACGTCGAGAGGGCGGGGGCGATGCTGACGATCCCGCTCATAACCTAGGACGCGGACGGCCCCGAGGGCGACTAACGCCCGCACGGATCGGCCGGGATCGCGGCCGATCACCTCAGGCCGACGATCGCCTCCCGGATCAGCCCGACCAGCGAGGCGCCGAGCGCGGAGACCGAGACGAAACACGCCATCGCGATCACCAGGATTATCAACGTATACTCGGCCATCGTCGCGGCGGCCTCGTCGTCCCGGAGCCTCCGGGCCAGGCCGAGGAATCTGCCCATCCGAGGGTCTCCGGGGCTGAGGTGCTTCTGACTTTCATGGGTGAAATGCAGGGTGATCTTGGATCTGAGCTCG